>CAMHPW010000009.1 GCA_946187095.1 uncultured Clostridia bacterium
GAGATAAGGCATCAGAAAGGAAAGTATTTGGTTATGAACAAAGTGAAAGCAGTTATTTTAGCGGCGGCAATGATATTATCTTTGGCAGCCTGTTCAACACAGCAGCCTGAAAATAACAGCAGTGAACAGCCGGTAAACAACAACGAACAGAAGAAAAATGACAGCGAAACAATTTATCAGGTTGCCTTGTTACAATCCTTGACTCAGGGCTACTATGACGGCATCATTAAAGTAAGCGAGCTTGCAAAAGATGTCAACGATGCGATAAAAAAAGTGGAAACCAATGAGGAATAACAAAACACAAATCGAGGAGAAAAACTGATGAAATCCAACAAAATATATCAGGCTTCCACTCTGCAGGCTTTAGCACTCGGCTATACAAGACCTGTCGTTACGGTAGGAGAATTACTGGAGCATGGCGATACAGGACTTGGTACATTCGAGAACGTGGACGGTGAAATGATCGTTGTTGACGGAGTGTGCTATCAGGCAAAACAAGACGGAAGCATTGTCCCTACAAGTGAAGAAGCCGGTGTGCCCTTTGCCGTTTCGGGCTTCGTAAAGGACGGAAGAAAATTTGAAATAGAAGAATTGACGGATATTGAATCCATCAAACAGGAACTGACGTTAAGAATAGAAGAAGATTTCGGTCTGAACAGTATTCATATCGCACGGATAGACGGATGGTTTGAATCGGTACACGCCCGTGCAGGAGCTCCGTATCGCTCTCAGCACGTTACTTTGAAAAATATCCTCTCAAAAACACTGAAAGACTTTTGTTTTGAACGGCTGTACGGAACACTGGTATGCGTGTACTATCCCGATTATATGGACGGTATCAATGCTGCAGGATGGCATCTGCATTTCATCTCACAGGATAAGACTCTGGGCGGTCATGTATTTCAGGTATCACTAAGTTCGGGAGAATGTCTGCTGCAAAAAATGGACAGAATTGAAATACAATTACCGAGGGAAGCGGCATTTGATACATATTCCCTTAAAAAAGCCTCCCGTGATGAAATTGCGGAAGTGGAGCAGGGAAAAAAGTGATCTTCCCCGAAAAGCCCTGTGAAGTTTGTGCCGAATGAAAGGAAGTGTTATCATGGAAGCAATACAATCGTTTGACTTATCTGTTTTAAACGCTATACAGAATACGCTGAAATGCGGATTTTTGGATTTTTTCACTGTATTTTTGAGTTATCTGACGACCTCCGGTATCATCTGGATTGCTGCGGGCATTATCATGCTGTTTTTTAAAAAAACCCGTGCGGCAGGAATTATCTTGCTGGCAGCCTTGGCACTCGGATTTTTGACCGGTGATGTACTGCTCAAGCACCTGATCAACCGCCCCAGACCGTTTACTGTCAATACGGATATGATTCTGCTTATCAAACAGCCGTCGGGAGCAAGTTTCCCGTCAACTCACAGTGTTCTGGCGGCGGCATCAACGACCGTTCTTCTTGCAAAGAAAAAAGAAATCGGTTTTATCGCACTTGCACTGACTGTATGCATTGCTTTCTCACGTCTTTATCTCTATGTACACTATCCGACGGACGTATTATGCGGACTCCTGCTCGGTACATTGTGCGGTATAACTGTACTGCTGATTGCAAAAGCCGTAAAGTTGGAAAACAAACTTACAAGTAAAAAATAGTCATAATACAATTTTTCACCACACACATACAGAAAAGGCTCCCAAACAGCATAACACACGCTGCTTGAGAGCCTTTTCCTTTTGAATCGTCAGTTCAGATTCTTATTATCCGATTCAATGATAAGTTTCTACGTTTTGGAACCATTGTATTTCATTCCAAGCATTGTCAAATCATCAAACTGGGGAGCTTCTTTTACAAAGGCATCCACAGCAGCACGGACACCTGCCAACACATCTTTCTGAGAAACACTATTTGAAATACGGTTGAGGGCTTCCAGTGTACGTTCTGTGCCGAACAGCTCACCATTCGCATTATTAGCCTCCGCAACACCATCAGTATAAACAAATATGCTGTCACCCTTTTTGAGCGTAATCTCTGTATTTTTATACTTTGATATCCCTGCCGCACCGATTGCCAGTCCGTGTACGTCTTTCAGTATTTCGTATTTGCCGTTAATGTTTATCATCGGGTATTCATGACCGGCACTGGCACTTGTAAGCCTGCCGCTGCTGATTTCAAGTATGCCCAGCCATACAGTTACGAACATATGAGCCTTATTATTGGCATAGACCAGTTTGTTTACCCTTTCAAGTATCTCGGCAGGAGAACCGCCCATAAGGGCATGGTCATTGATGAGAATCTTCGAGGACATCATAAACAGTGCCGCCGGAATACCCTTTCCGGATACGTCTGCAATCACCATGGCAAGATCATCGTCATCGATCATGAATAAGTCATAGAAATCTCCGCCAACCTCCTTTGCCGGATTCATAGACGCATGAATATTAAACTCCGAACGATTCGGAAAGGCAGGGAAAATCGATGGGAGCACACTTGTCTGTATTTTCGCAGCCATATTAAGCTCAGTTTCCGTTGACGCAAGTTTTTTACTCTTGTCATTGAATATGATACAGTACATAATAATCAGCGACATCAGAATCATTCCGTATTGTCCCGAATTGCCGAACTGCCCCATGAGGACATATTCAACGATCGGAAAAAGCATAAATGTCATGGCGGCCGTTTTCTGACTGCGGGGACTGCGGCATGTAATAATCAGTATAATCGTAACCACCGATACCGTAATAAGATAAATATCATCTGCCCATGAAAAGACGGTTGACTGATATGCTCCGTCGGCACTGACCATGAATGTGGTCGGATAGAAAATATTGGATAATATAACAAGAATCTCAAATACCATCAAAACAGGAAACGCTTTTTCTGCCCACTTTGCAAGTTTCCCCTCAAAATTGAGCGTTACTCTCAAATAGCGGCAGAAAAAAGAAACCATGACAAGATCAATCAGCTTATTGAGCAGGCATACCGCCAAAAAAACCGTTCTCCACTCCGGCACGAGCGTTGTGTAATACATCACTTCGTTGACTGAAAAGCAGACACTTACCAAAACGATCAGGAGTCTGAAATTTTTTGTCCCCTCCCCTTCCTGCTTCATACAGCCGTAAAACAGTGCCGCACAAATCAGCGAACCCAGGGAATCTACACCCGAATCAAACAGAAACGGCTTCAGCCTTTCTTCCATGAAGAAAGGAAAGCTGATTGCTATGATAAACAGGGCTGATACGATGGTAAAAATCAATCCATACAATCTGATATTTTTCAGTTTCTCAATCATATCTTCTCTCCATTATATTACCGTTTCATTCGATGGTAAACAGAAGGTTAAATCCTGTCATTTCAAAAACGTCCATGACAGACGGAGAAGGATGACGAACAACCATTCCGCCTTTATCCTCCATTGCCTGTGCCGCACCGAGCAGAACACGAAGTCCCGCACTGGAAATATATTCCAGCTTATTAAGATCAAAAATCAGTTTATCGGCATCATTGGCAACTTCATTGACCTTTTTTTCAAGGTTGGGAGATGTCATTGTGTCAAGTTTGCCGTCAAGCAAAAATGTATACTCTGCTTCGTCTTTCGTCACAGAAACATCCAGATGGCTGTTATTGCTCAAATTTGTATTCTTATTCTTTTTACCAAACAATCCCATATTTGTATTCTCCTTGTAATTTACTTTTCATTCCGAAAAACACAGCGAAGAATCAAAATTCTTTCGCCGTATCCTTCGGAAACTCAGATATATTTATTCTGCCGTTTCTTCTTTTTTCTTTTTCAGCATGGGGAACATGACAAATGTTGTACCGAGAATACCGATAACCAATCCGCCGATTCCTGCAAGAGCAAGGTAGCCTGCGTTGAAAGCGGATGCCGTTGAAGCAGATTTGTCTGATGCGTTCGTTCCTGTTGATGTGGACTTTGCAAAAGCCGTTTCATCGCCTTTCCAGAAGAGATACATACCGTTGTTATCGTCACGGTAGCAATAAGCCGTATCGTCTATCTTAACGGGGTTTTCAAAGGTGAACATATGCGGACAGCCGTTACAGCCGTTGGGGGTATCGCTTTTGCCCTTTTGGAGCATCAGGGTATCCGCAAGTATCGGCTTGCCCTTTGCACTTGAACGGTTCACATACATGGCAAGCCATTGTAAACCAACGTCTGCATTGATATCCGCAGCATCACCGCAGCCCCAGCTCTTATAATCCGATACACCGCCCTGTGCACTTGTATGTAAGCCGATTTCCTGACGATTACACTTTACTACTTCATAATAAGCAAACTGGTCAAAGTTGATCAGCTTGACCTGTTCGCCGTTTTCATCTTTTGTGTAAGTAACGATGTCCGATTCATCAACGATCATTGTCGGGATAACCGAAAACGTGCGGTGATAATACTGGTAGAGCTGTACACCCTTGAGTGCCGCCGCAAGAATCATCAGTGCACCGCCGATTGCACGGTTAATACCGCTGTAGATAGAAATGCTCTCCAGTTCCTTGCCGTCCTCGCTCTTGAAGGTTTCGCTGCCGGAGGGGAAATCTGCTAACATAACGGAATCGCTGTCAACACCGAGCTTCAGGAGTGTCGGGAGTGTCATAAACTCCAGAGCCGCACGCTGTCCATTGGAGAGAGCCGCCGCAAGAGGAGCAAAGTAGTTATATTCTTCGCTGTAATCTGCATTTTCATCTTCGGGACGGAAAAAATCATAAAGTGTTTCGCCCCATTCGCCCGAATAGTTGATATAACTCAGGTTTTTATAATAAGTATTAACAAGGTCAAACTTTTTGAACTCGCTCTGATAACGATCTTCATTCTCTTCACGCAGAGCGTTGAAATACTGCTCGGCTTTATTGCTGATGATCTCAGTTTCTTCAGACCAAAGGTCATTCTGATCGCAGTAGCTTTCATACCAGAGGATATTCTCGTGTATGATAATCCACTGTGCCGCAAGCATTTTTGCATAGTCCTCAAAATGTGCCGCCAAAAGACTCATTGCCGCAGACGGTGCCAGATCCTGTCCCTCTGCCTCGGGTGCAAATTCTGCAACACGTTTCAAAAGAGCCTGACCGCTCAGACCGTTCAGACGGTCAAGCCATGAATCCTCTGAGGTATCTGTCGCCAATGCCAGTGCCTGTTCAACGATCTGAACAGCGGGACCGGAGCTTTCAAGAATGATCTGCTGTAAATCGGCGGTGTTGAGTTTCTGTTCAGCCGAAAGTGCATTGTAAGCATCATCACCGATTTCGGTTTTGGTTTCGTTCAGCAACAAATCGCCCAAGGGCTTTCCCGTGTCGTTTACGGCATAGTCGCCGCTGGGATCGCCGTCATAGAATTTGTTGAGGATATCATGTGCCATCTGTGCTCGCTTTTTACCGCCCTCACTGCCCTTGCCGTTATAATTATCACGGTATTCCTGCAATGCAGGGACGAAAGTGTTGATAAACTCATCAATATCCGTCTTTTTCTGAGCTACAAGGCTTTCGTAATCGTCAAAGCTGTAGCCGCCTTTCATGAACATTGTTGCCATATCGGTAATAGCTTCATTCGGGTTTGATGTACGCTTGATACCCATCACCGCAACGGCATTGGTTTTTGCTTTAGAGGATTTGCCCTCGTTCAAATCGGCAAACGGCTCCCAGCCGTTGTCCCTGAGCTATTTTTCGGCATCCTCTTTCTTCTCGCCGTAGGCAATGAATACGTCCTTCAGGTATTTTCCGCTGTTATCCTCTGCCGCACTTGCACTTATAGTAAACACACTTACTGTCATAACCAGCAGCATAGACAACATCTTCATAGGGATAGTTCTTTTCATTTTGGTTTGCTCCTTTCCATACTCAGCTTACTTGCTTGATATATCCGAATGTAGCGGTGGAACTGTAATAGCCGAAAGCAGGCAGCTTGCAGCTTTCACGAACCTGATATTTTGTTTTTGCTTTGCTGTCTGCCCTGTCAACATACATATAGACACGGTTGTCAGATGATTCCCAGCTGTTGCCGCCTATACCGGGGATAACTCCCTTGTTGAGAGAATATTGTGTGCCGCCTTCTGCTGTCAGCTTCCAGTTTTCAGGTGAGCTGTCTATGCCTGTTACACATTCCCAGATAGGATCAGTATATGCGGAAATATCGAACTTCATTGAGCCGTAATAGCTGCGTTCAAAAACAGAAGCAAGCTGCTCGGTGGTAGCATACCTCGGGGATATGTCGCCGTAGGTAAAGCAGATATTCGTTATCGGAAATACTGCCGATTCTGCCGACTTATCGGTGTAAAAATCCGCCCTGGTGTAATAGAGATACAGTCCTGTTCCTCCGTTGCCCTCGTTAAGGGAAACGACCTCTGCGCCGGATTTCAGATTGTGCTTCAGGAGCATATATTCTACGCCTTCAATTTTATCTGAGTCGGTATATTTACTGAATGTAAGAACCTTTTTACCCTTTTGCACTTTTGTAATCCCACTGTATCCGCCGTCTATGCGTACCTGAGTGGGCGGGTTTTCGCCGGAGTAAAGGAATATATCGGTGATCGCATTCGCTTTATCATTTGTACGGCGATAACCGACAGCAATCCATTTTTGGGAGAAAGAATTATAATTGCAGTTGACATCCACAGCGGCATAAGCATTGGTAGTACCTATCATATCGACAAACGCTTCTTCCTTTGTATTGCCAACGCCGAGGTAAAGCTGCTCATAATACGGCAGATCGGCACGGTCATAGCCAAGATGGATATATTTGTATTCATCCGTCCTCATACGGAGCTGTCCGAACTGCGGCAGGCTGCTGTCCTTACGGTCTGACTCGCTGACGGTAAATGTCGTATTATAACCGTTGATGAAGATATCGCTGCTGATATGAAGGCTTGTGATCGGTGCCTGATAGCTTGCCGTACCTGTATTGGTGGAATAATAGAGGAAGTAATTGCCCTCCTTTGATTTTACCGGACCGCTTGCAAGATAGCACGCCGTAGAACCCGAAGTGAGCTTTGTGGGAGCCGTGCTCTGGTTAGAATAGTATTTCAGAGCACCATAAGCTGCACCTGTTTTTTTGGATGTGCGGACGACACCGACATAAGCACATTTGAAATCCTTTTCGTATTCGTCGATAGATTTCTTTTCTTCTCTGTCGTGTCCTTCCCAACGATAACATGCCATCTCATTGCCACGCACCCATACGCCGTTTTTCAGGCTCTTGATATTTGTATCGTTACAGTGCAGCTCATACCAGGGATGTTCAGAGGAGAGATCAACGGGTATGATCTCGTCAAATTCCGTTACCAACGGACAGTCGGAAATATCATCGTGTCCTGCTGCAATGGTTGCCCATGAGGTGGCAGCATTCGAGTAGAGATTGGCAATAGCTTCCTCCGGATTTTTGCCCACGCCGCAGAACATAGCCGCAACATACTGCTTGGCAGTATATTCGTTTCTTTGGAGAACTTTTTTTCCATTTTCAGTTGTCGCTGCCGGGCTGTCATTCTTTTCGTCCTTGTCGGCAGTTCTTCCGCCTGCATTCTTTTTAAGGAAGAGATAGAGATATTTTGATCCCTTGTTCGTGGTATCGAGAGCAAGGTTCATCGGATGCTCATAATCTCCGGGTGTACGCAGGTCGCACAGAGAAACATATTCCTCCATCTGACCGGGTTTCTCCTCCATGCTGAATGTAATATCATCATACTTCAGCGGTAAAACTCCGTTACGAGGTCCCGAGGTCATAAGATAGTGCGACAGCACTTCCGTTTCCTTATCCGTCATCCGGTTAAGGTCTTTCTGTCTTGCTTCATAGTTTGTATAAAGCGGGAATGACATTGCAATCGGATTAAAATAACCTGCTGTAATGCCTGCCGAATTGATCGGACTGCCCTGTATACTGACGTTGCACGCCTGGAATGTGCCGGCAGGTGTTTTCATGCCTGTATATTTTATCTGGGAACTTATTTCGGTATAGGGAGTGACAAGACCTGAAATACCTGTTATCGCCCTGTACGGATTATAGGTGTATGACATTAACTGCCGAGTCGCTGGTAATAAGCGTCAGCGGACGGTAGCCTTCCGGTGCACGATGATCTCCTTTCGCTATGAAAGGCTCCTGCCCGGGCTTTACCTCAATAGGCTCGCCTGCATCCGTGAATCTACTGTAATACAATACATTCCACCGATCAAATATGCCCATATAAGCGTTAAGATCAGCATAGTCTTCTTTCATTTTATCTTTTAATTCTCCGGCCTGCTTAAAACCATTATCATCAAATTTATCCAGTCGCTCTTTCCAGACTGCTGTTGCATTGCTTTTGATGGCATCGTACCGCACAGAGTATGTACCCGTACTCTTTTGACGTGCGTCAAAAACTACGTCAGGTATATTGGAGAAGTCAATAACCTCCGGTTGATTGAAAACACCTGTCCACTCCAATATTGAATATATAAGCATGACAAAACCGACAACTATAGCAACAACATTGAGTATCCACAGTACGCTCACCAAAGCGCCGGCCAGTCCGGTCGGAACAGCCGAACCAATCATCTCCGCTGCCATATACATACCCGCACATTCAAGGAGACCGGTGCCGATCGACCAGATGGAACTGCCGATAATGGCATTGGCAATCATCATAATGCCGCCGTAGCCGAGTGTACAGATATCTACGATCATCAGAACCTGGCTGAGCGTATTCTGCTCATTTTTCTCCGCCTCATTTATCGAATTATTAAGCTGAATGCCTGCCGAGGCGGCTTCCTTTCGGGCATCGGTCTGAACGACCTTCTTGTTGTAGAGCGAGGTATCCATTCCGTACCAGACATACAGTGCACCGTCCTCGCAGCCGCTTTCCTTGAGCTTCTGTGCTGCCTCTTTCAGTGCCTGAGAACGATTTGAGAGATAATTTTCCGACTGATACAGTCCTTCAATGATAGTGCTGAGTCCCCCGAGCTGAAACGCCGCACGCTGTGCAGGTGACAGTGAATGGATGAGGGGATACAATATCCAGATATGATCCTCTATCGTTTCATCCTTAGCAATTTCTAAAAAGTACTCTGCAAGGGTGAGATTCTCTGTATAGAAATAATCAGGTTCTTTCTTTTCATTCTTTGACACATCTTCGGTATCGGATGTTTCTTTGTCTTTCTCTGTATCTTCATCTGAGCTTTCTTCGTCATTCGTTGTATCTTCCTCTGACTCTGTATCCTTCGGAAGATCGTTTTTTCTGACGATCTTATCACCCTTCTTATGTAAATAGGAGGCATCAAGCAGAGCGTAGTTCTTCAGTGCCTCGGAAAACTCCGGGAAACGGCAGTCAGCCCCTGCGGAGTTTATCTTCTCGCTGCCGTTTTCCAGCGTCATTCCTTCAAGCTCCGAATAACCGAGTGTTTCGCCGTATTTATCGAAGCGTGCTTTTGCCTGCGAATATGTACTGCTGAACTCACTGACATATTTCACAAACTTCTTTGCGGTATCCTGACAGTTCTGATCATACATATTCCGGATATCCGAGGTGCCGTTTTCATAATCATAGTCAGCATTGCTTTCCCTGGCTTTGTCTGCCCATGTCTTACCTTCTGCATTGTAATCGGCAGCAGCACTGCACAAGAGATCGGTGATCTTGCTGAGTATCATAGAATTGCCGCACTGGATGAACTTTTCAAAAAAAGCAATGTCTGCATTGTTGATAAGATAGTAGCCCAGACGGTTTGATTCGGCATCGTGCGACTTTTTCTCATCCACATAGAACAGATTCAGTGAATCATAAGCCATTATCGCATTCGGGCTGCCCGCTTCTTTTTTTCTTCTCAGCTCATTTACAAGGAGCAGCATCTGAGCCGCTTCGTTCTTGAAATCCTGCAGATGCTCATCGAGATACTTCTCGTAGTCCATATCTTCAAAATGGGTATATTTCATATCAAGGATCGTCAGGTCCGTAATAGCTTTTTTCGGATCATCCGTTGTCTTATAGCCTATATATGTACCCATTTTTACATCTTCAAATATTTGTTTGTATACATTGCTTGACCAAAAGCCTGCACTTACTGTTGCTTCGCCCTCGTTGAGATTGGTGGGGCAGAAAATGAAGCCTTCCTTTTCACAGGCGGTCTTAGCCCCAGCCTCCGTCCTGCCGTAGAACATCTTGACTTCGCTCATATACAGCTTGGAATCCACCAGAGCCTCACCGACTGCATAGGCTATCATCTGACATGACTCGCTGCCAAAAAATAAACTGACTGTAAGTACAGAAGCGATTATCGCAAGAAAACGTTTTAGCTTTTTCATTGTCCTTCTCCTTTCTGCCTCCTGCGGCTGTATATAACTCCTCCCGCCAGTGCAGCGATCATAACTGCCGCACCGATGAACAGTGCATTTTTCCCTTCGGAGAATACAGAAGCCCTCAGTTCGGTAACTACTGTTTCGGTGTCCGTCAGTTCCAGTCTGCCATGATCGGCATGAAAATATTGATTGAGCTGATATTCGCTCATCCGGCTGCCGCCAAGCTTTACATCTCCGTCAGAGGTACTCCTCAGACGTATCTCTGAACCCGGCATTAAACCGTAATTATAAATCAGTGCATTTCCTGCCAGCACAAGGTTATCCATAGTGTCCTTTCCGTCATTGTTTCTGATGGCAGTAACACCGTTGACGCATACCGAGCCGGAACGTGAAACATAGATACCGCCGCCGTCTGCATTCGCAGAGTTTGAGATAACGGAACAGTCCTCTAAATACATATTCTTTTTATTCATATAGATTGCACCGCCGTCATCATCTGCATGGTTCTGAGTCATTTGGCAGCCGATAAACCACAGTCCGTCTTCCGTATCACAATAATATGCACCGCCGTGATCCTCGGAATAGTTGCTCTCAAAGTTTACATTCTGAATATATGCTTTGCCGTTGTTCTGATAGAAACCGCCGCCGTTGTCCTCACTTGCACGGCAGTTTTTGATACTGCCGCCAATCCAACAGGTTTCGCCGTGATCCTGATATACTGCACCGCCCTGATTATCGTCGGCAGTGCAGGCAAGCATATCGACATTTTCACAGTTCAGGCGGTTATCATCGTCCTCAAGATAGATACCTCCGCCGTAATCGTATGCATGACAGAAACGAATCGTGCAGTTTTTGAGCGTGGCATTCGCCTTGTCGCTCATATAGATCGCACCACCCTCATTATTATGGAAGACAGCCTTGTCTGTCCAGCAGTTGGAAATCAGAACGCCTGTAAGGTTCGCTGTACCGGAGCCGGACAGCTTGATGGCACCGCCCTTATCGGTGGTACCGCCGTTATAAAGCGTACCGCCTGTCATTACAAGTGTTCCCTGACATTCGATAAGTCCTGCTGTATTGTCACTTCTGCCGCCCTGAATGCTGCCGCCCGTGAAGTTGCCGCAGCTTTTGCGTGACGGCGTGGAATCGATAATGGTCAGCGTGGCACTTGCACCAATCTTGAACAGTTCACCGTTGTCCCGTGTCTTTTTGATGGCACGGATAACGGGATAGCCGTTCAGGTCAAGTGTGACATTCTGACCGCTGCCAAGCTCCAAAGGACTTTCCAGCAGCCATGCACTATCCAGACGCACAGTAGCAGATGTACTTTTTGCTTTGTCCCACGCATCGGAACATCTGCCATAGGAGGTACCGTCAACGGTGGAATTGCCGTAATTTTCAAGAGAAATGCTCATATAGTCGTCATTGTGCTTGGAGGAAACAAACGGCCATGAACAGATCACAACTTCCTTGCTTTCCATGGCACTTCCGCTGTCATTCACCCACAGGCGGGCTTTTAGACCGTAGCTGCGGAAAGTAATGCCGCCGAAATCGGGAGTGACATGAACTGCCACAGGGCTTGCCGCACCCAAATCAAAGGTGTGGCTTACCTTTTCGTGCTCATCATCAAGATCATTTCGGTTAACTTCCCAATGATGTTTCTCACCGGCGGAATCCACGATATCTACCGGAAGAATATCGCTGTTCCAGCCGCCGGCATCGTCCGTACATTCAAGTTCGAGCTTTACCGTGACTTTCATATCTTCCGGCGTATCGTCAAAGACCTTGAATACCGCACGGACTGTATAACTCTTGTCTATATTATCGGTTAATGTTATCGTTTCTTCTTCATAGGTTTTGACTGTCGTGGTTGGGTAATCTTTTTGATCGCCGCCCCAACCTGCCTTTTTTCAGGCCTCGGAACTCTTGACTTCAAAATGGTCAAACAGACAGCCCGCTGCAGGCGTAGCTTTCAAAGTCACCTTATCTCCTGCAGCGTAAGAGCCTGCTCCCGAAACGGTGCCATAGCCACGGTCGGTTTCCACTGTAACATAATAACCGCCGTTGGAATAAGAGCTTCCGTTTTGAACTACATTTGCAGAACCGAAAGTAGGATACGGATCAGAACCGATATTCTGTGACAACGGTGCCGTAATACCATAGTAGTCGTAAGTAACATTGTCCCAATTCATATCAAAACAGACTTTTCCGGAAATGATATCAGACGCCGATACCCAGCTTGCACGGGAACCTTCTTTGCCGCTGAGATTTGCGGCGGAACCTTCCAGTGCATAACAGTACGGCGTGTCTAATCTTGCGTTGCCGCCGATGGCACCGACTTCTTCGTGACCGGTCACGACACCCATATTCAGGCATTTTATCGGTTTGCCTTCGCCGCAGATGCCGCCGATCTGATCGTCACCGTAAACTCTGCCGTTATTGATACAGCAGATCACACGCCAATCATAATTTGCGAAACCGCAGATACCGCCGATATAGTCGTCGTCCGTGCTGAAAACCTTACCGTCGTTGTAGCAGCCGATAATCACTCCGGCACCTTCCATCTGACCGACGATATCGCCGATACGCTCGGAAGCACCGCCGCCGCCGACAGTACCGTGGTTGGCACAAAACTCTACTGTACCGCTGCCAAGCATACCAACGATGCCGCCGTATGCGACAGCACCGCAAATACCGCCCTCACGGTCATTCGTAGCATTGGTGATGTTGACCTCACTGTAAATATTGACAAGATGTCCAGCTTCCAGCAAAGCCACAATGCCGCCGACCTGATAGTTGCCCTTTATCGTTCCTTTCACCGCCAAATTGCAGATGGTACCGCCATTTACTCTTCCGAACAATGCGGCGTTGTCATCTTCGTGGGTGTTGTTGAGTCCGATAATAGCATGATTGTGACCGTTAAAACTGCCCCGGAACCATTTGTCGCTAAACCCGATGGGTGTCCAGTGGACACTCGCCAAGTTGATATCGCACATCAGGTGTATCGTCTTTCCGTACATATCATAGCCGCTCTCGACAAGCAAGGACAGACCGCCGAGATCGGACGCACCGTTGATATACTGATCGGTTGCGTTGCCGTTATACCAACTTGTATTCTTTGTGCTATCCCACACGCTCCAGTTTGAGCCATTACAGTCCTGTCTGGTTGAGCCCCATTCGGACATCGACTCTATGGTAGATGTGTGAATAAAACGGAAACGCTGATCGCTGTTTCCTGTTTTCGGATATAACTGTAATAATGAGCCGTTAGCCCATGAGGAACCCCTTGTGTCTATGACAAGAGAGTCGTTGATCTTGCTGTGGATAATATAGGAGCCGTCACCCATGCTTTCAAGCCGCCAGAGTTGTGCATCGGTGCCGTTATAATCCCAGCCTTGCAGTGCCTTGCGGGTAGAAGCATCGGCGTTCGGAACGTCAATTGCTCTTTGTGCATTCCATTCCTTTTTATTCCATACGCTGATAAAGGCGTAATAGTCGCCGACCTTCTTCAGCTTCCATCTCTGATTGGCATGACAATGGGTTTTATAGATCATAATGTCCCTTTCGTTGCTGCCGTTGAGATCAACAGCGGAACAGCCTGCGTGAAGGGGTACGATAGTATATTCTTCATCTAAGCCGTAACGCACAAGGTCATCCAATTCCGTCCGCGGCGGCTGCTCGCTTGCTGAAACGCATACGAAACGGAACCGCTGGTTGCTGTTGCCGTGACGGGTATACAGCATGACGTTTGTTCCGTCTGCATTTGAAGCACCTCTCATATCCCAGCAAAGATCATCATTGAGCTTGCTGTGAATGATATAGGAACCATCGTCCATGCTTTCAAGCCGCTAATACTGTGCATTGCTTTCGTTATAATCATACGCCTGCAGTGCTTTGTCCTTTTGTGCAATGCCTCCCGGAACGTCAATATCAATACTCCGACCGGAATCAGCACCAAAAAACCGCTGTTTCCGAAAACGGATGCCTGAAATTTATTCACTCGGTCACTGCGTTGCGTACGCTCGACAAACAGAAGGGACGGATCACTGCGTAAGCCTGTGATACTTGGTGCGGTGTCTGACAATTCGCCACGGGGCGTAAGCATCGTGAGATTGATATATCTGACTGCTCCGACAGTCTCCGCAACAGTTGACGATTCCTCCGTTGACGACTCTTCCGTTGATGATTCTACCGTTGACGGTTCTTCTGTTGATGATTCCTCCGTTGACGGTTCTTCCGTTGATGATTCTACCGTTGACGGTTCTTCCGTTGATGATTCTTCTGTTGACGATTCTACCGTTGATGATTCTACCGTTGACGGTTCTTCCGTTGACGGTTCTTCGGCAGATGTATCGGAATGATTGGTTCCGGTAGAAGTGGTATATGCCGCCGAAAAACTGTCTGATCTTCCCAAAGTGTTGTATATAAATCCTCATTTATGCTATAGGTATAGGCAGTGGTTACGCCCGGAGAGAAGAAATAGGCATTTGCCCATGTACCGAACAAAAAGTTTTGCGTTTGCTCCGGCGTTTCGACATAAAGCATGGAAACGGGATTGCCGGCTTTTGAAGCTTTCGTTCTGTATATGTAGTAAGATTCCTTGGCATTGACCGGCTGACTTGATACACGGACGTATGACGAACCCGATATACTTACGGCATTTGCCGTAACGTGTCCCGTCTGTCCTGCCAGTCCGTCAACAATTTGTGCTTGCTCAAGGGCTTTCACCGCCTCGGCGGAAACGGCGGTTATATTTGTTATAGCCTCAGACGCATTGGCTGTACGCTCATAGACTATGATCGTGTAGGTGTCGGACGAATCGTCTATATCGCCCTCAATATTGTGTCCTCGTTCACAAGCGGTATAAACGGCATTCCACTTATCCGTATCGGTGACGATACCTATTTCGCTTATATAAGGGCGTACCATACCGTCACGAATCTGGGCAAGATAAATGACATCTGTACTGCTTGCCTTTTCAATATCGGCAGGTTCACCATTCGGTGTACGCACAATCTCGGCTCCGTCATTTGTGATAGGATAAAGCACTTCGCCTGTTTCCCTGCTTCCTCTCAACACGTCTATCCCCACAAGCGGTGCTCCGATATGTTCATCACGAGTCGCATAAAGACAGCCGGCACCGCCGCCGATTCCTTCATCTACGTCTACATTGCTTACACGGTGATAGACGATTCCGTTTGCATCTGTATAAGAATTACCCACGTTGGGTGAAACAATCACGTTTGTAATCGGTGAACCGGTATTCATTTTGTAGGCAAGATACACCTGTTGAGCAGGTTCAGACGTTACATTCAGACCGACCATTGTGACCGACCAGCCCTCTGCCTCCAGATTATTCACCGCATCTTCTCCGGCTGCTACACGGAGTTCCGTGATAAAGCGGCGGTTGGCGGCACTTACCGGCGGAGCCGTCACAACGAACATCGTTACCGCTAAGAGTACAGCCAAGAGTACAGAAAAAAATCGTCGATTTTTCAGTTCTTGCATAAAAATCACCATACGATACAGCAAATCACACAAATAGTTGGAAAGCCCGACTGTTTGTGCCTGTACCAATCCTTTCTATATTATTTTTCACTGTATCCCGAAAATTCA
This sequence comes from uncultured Clostridia bacterium, assembly GCA_946187095.1. Lineage (GTDB taxonomy): Bacteria > Bacillota > Clostridia > Oscillospirales > Acutalibacteraceae > UBA1213. Next base: position 15,880 of record CAMHPW010000009.1, read on the forward strand.
GTGAGCTTTAACTCTTTTTTTTCTGAGCAGAAGGATAATGGGAATGTATGTTACGACAGGGAGTAAAATACCGACATACTGATATTCCGACTGCACGAGCAGATTATATATAGCGTGATAGATGATTGCCGCACTCAAAAGGGCAAACGTACCGCAATAAAAGAATTTATGGCGTTTTTTGATGTATGAAATACCCCAGCCGACCATTACGGTACATATACCATGAACCAGACCGGATCCGAATACTCTGACCAATGCCCAAACAATCGTCACATTTTCTACGTTCTGTGTCAGAATAACCACATTTTCGAGCAGGGCAAAACCAACACCCACAGCAAACGCATTGGGAATCAGAATATGACGGTCATCCGATATCACAATTGCAAAATAGAGAATCGGCAGCATCTTGACAATTTCTTCTGTAACAGGTGTGATCGTCGTCGTGACATAAAACATTTCGTTGTGGAACATCTCTAAAAAGATATTGTTAAACTCCGAAACGAACAGACAGGAAGATATGCCTACGATCATAAAAATTATAAGGCGACGCAGTTTCCTTTCCATCAGAGGCAGCATAAGGGCAAGAGATACTGCCATGCAGATAAAGTCGATATATGTCAGGTTGTCCATTTTTTCATACCCCTTTCCAGAACAGGAATGAATGCGATCAGTACGGCACATTCCAGAACACATACAGTAATGGGACCGTAAGCCGGAAGTTCCAGACACTCCACAATTACTTCCATCAGACACAGAGCTGCATAAACAAGTGCAAGCAGATTATAGCTGCGTATTGATTTGATCAGACCAACTCCCACATCTTCAATGATAAGATGTTTGAGGTGATAATAGGATGCCATAGCCAAAAACAATGCTTCTATACCTCCCCAAACAGTCGCTTCATTGAAACCGTATACTGCAAAAATCACACACCAGAGTATTGCCACAGTGAGCGGTGCTGCCAGTGCAATAATTCTCGTTTTGCGGAACTTCGGAGAACCGTCGTCCACGATGGAATCCATCTGTCCGAAGTTGGCACTGAAGAAAAAGAGAAAACTTCCGATAATGCCGAGCATTCCGACATTGAAGCCGTCGAAAAGTTCCCCGTTTACCAGATAAAGCAGCGTTGCAAAAAGCCGTCCGAGCATGGCACAGCCGACACCCAGAACGATCATACGGACATACGATGGCAGAGTAAATATTATAGGCGATTGTAAAATGCAAAATGAAAAATTGGCTTGAATAGTGGCTTTTTAAGCAGAAACACCACTTTGTGTGTTTAAAAGTGGAGAAAAAGTTTCTTTTCAGCACATCAAAAATCCAGTTATAATGCGGATTTTTGATATTTTACAATCACCTATAAATATTACGAAAGGAGAATGGATTAGGGGTAATCATTCCTCTATGATAAGGGT
>CAMHPW010000010.1 GCA_946187095.1 uncultured Clostridia bacterium
TTATTAGATAAAATCAATAAATATAAAAGCATTAACAATAAATCAAATAATAAATAATAAGAGAAAGCAATTTTTCCATGATAGAAAACAATTCCAATTTTGATAATATACGCTTTACTTTTTCGACATCTCCCGATGTCTGAATATAGCTTGAAATATCTTTTTCAATGGGTGCAGTTGTGCATATCGTGCCAAGCATACGGCTTGTATATGCCATTTCTTTGCCGTCAATCAGTTTCTGACGAACTCCCTTTTTGATATCAATACTATCTATATTTTCATATATATAATCAAGACTGCCAAATCTCGAAATCAAATCCTTTGCACCCTTTTCACCGATACCGGCAACGCCGGGTATACAGTCGGAAGTATCTCCCTGAATGGCTTTGATATCTATCAACTGCGGCGGTGCAACGCCGTAAACCTCTTTGATTTTATCTTCATCATACAAAGTGACTTCGGGCTTGCCCATTTTTGTAGCGGCAATCCTGACTGTAACAGTCGGGGAAACAAGCTGTAAACTGTCCCTGTCACCCGTTGCTATCATACATTCATAGCCCTTTGCCGTACATTCCGCCGCAAGCGTACCTAAAATATCATCGGCTTCATAGCCTTCACACGTTACGATTTTATATCCCAATGCCGTCAATAATTCTTTCAGCGGTTCCAACTGTCCTGCCAATTCTTCGGGCATTCCCTTTCGATTCGCTTTATAACCGTCATAGGCTTTATGTCTGAAAGTCGGGGCTTTCAAATCAAATGCGATTGCCACGCAATCGGGCTGACTTTCATCAAGCAGTTTCAGAAAAGTCGTCATAAAGCCGTATATCGCATTGGTATACTGACCGTCTTTTGTCGTAAGCAGCTTTATCCCGTAAAAAGACCTGTTTAAAATACTGTTTCCGTCAAGTACAAGCAGTTTCATATCTCCCTCACTCCTTATCAATGCATAATGCATAATTTCATGTTATTCCAAGCATAAGCGGAAAAATCTGTTCCATATTCCCCATTCCTCATTCCTCATTCATCTGAGGTCTTATGCCGTCCATAATGCCGACATTCTTTCCGTGATGGAGATATACTCTCGGCACTCTCTTTCCGACAAGGCATACTAATTCATAGTTTATTGTGCCCGTCAACTGTGCCATTTCATCAAAGGAAAATGTATTATTTTTGCCGTCACCGATGACAATGACTTCATCACCGACTTTGACATTCTCTATACCGCTGATATCTATCATCAACTGATCCATGCACACTCTGCCGATCACACAGGCTTTCTGTCCGTTCACGGTCATATAGGCACGATTGCTTAAACTTCTTGTATAGCCGTCTGCATAGCCTATCGGCACAGTCGCAATTTTCGTAGGCTGATCCGTCACAAACGTACCGCCATAGCTGACAGGCGTATGGGGGGCAACCGTCTTTATTTGTGCGATAACGCTTTTTATCTGCATAGCAGGCTGTAAATCAAGTTTGCCGTCAAGTTTTGATGACGGTGAAAGACCGTATAAAATAATCCCCGCCCTCACACAGTCATAATGTGCCTGTTTGTAATCAATGATCGCACCGCTGTTGGAACAGTGTACAACTTCAAAATGAATGCCGTTTTCTTTGAGCTTATCCACAGCATCCGAAAAACATTCAAACTGATGTAAAGTAGGCTCTCTGCCCTCGTCACCCTCATCGGAAAGGGCAAAATGCGTAAATATGCCTTCATGCTCTAAATTCGGCATTTTGCAGACTTCTTCAATCTCTTTCAAAGAATCTTTATCACGCTGTATATCCTGATACATAAAACCGATACGGCTCATGCCTGTATCCAATTTGATATGGATTTTCACCGTCACATTATCTTTGACTGCAAAATCGGACAATTCCTTTGCATAGTCATAGGAAAATACCGCCTGACTGATATTGTTATCTGCAAGCGTTTTTGCCATGAAAGCAGGTGTGAATCCCAATATCAATATCGGCAGAACAATGCCGTTTTCACGAAGCTGCATGGCTTCTTCTATATTGGAAACGGCAAATCTGTCCGCACCCAGCTTTTCATAAAGTTTTGCAAGAAATACCGCCCCATGTCCGTATGCGTCAGCCTTGATGACACATATGATCCCTGCTTTTTTGTCAGCCGCTTTTCTGATTTCATTAAAATTATGCCTGATCGCATCTATATCAACTTCCGCCCAAGTCCTTCTCAGATATTCCATATAAAACCCCTCTTAAAAAAGTTTTGTTACAGAACTATTTTACTCTAACATGACAGCAATGTCAATGTCAATTAGCAATTAGAAATTAGAAATGAGCAATGAATGATAAATTCAGTCGAATCCACAAAATCATTGCTCATTGCTAACTGCTAATTGCTCATTGAATTATGTACCGCCCTCACAAGCATACATAAGCCGAATGCCGCCAATATCATAATGGGATATGTAATATACCAGTAACCGCCCTGATTGAAGCCGTAGAAATCCTGCCAGCCGCCGTTTTCCGCCGTAATGAAAACCACTTCCGTACAGTACCATGCACCGTATACAGCCGTCGGAATGATACCCGTCAGGGAAACAGGCATACTCAGCGGCTTTGACGTTTCAAAGAAACAGAATGAGACAAATGCAATGATCGGTCCGAAGAAATGCATATAGACAGACGTTCCGCCAAAGACCATATCCATAAATCCCATCGAAGGACCAAGAAAAAATATGACCGTAAAAAATGTCACTGACAATGCACAAGTACCTGTGTATTTCAGGATAAAAGCCCATTTCGGAACGGGCTTGTTATTTTTCATTTGTCTTAACTGAAATACAGCCATGACAAGTGCTGCCGCACCGCAAAGAATATTGGAATCCGTTGTAAACAGATTGAAACGAAAACTCGGTTCTATATGATACTGACCGTCATTTCCGAAAAAATACGATATGACAACCCCCAGAGTTGCCAGAAAAATAAACAGATTCATTATAAATGCAAGATACAATTTCTTTTTGCTGTCCATAAAATCACCCTTATCTATTCTACACGGATATGATATGGATGTCAATGAAAAAAGCACACTGCCTTTTTGTGCAGTGTGCCTTAATTTTAATCCTGAAAAAGCGGAGTGGAATAATATCTGTCGCCGCTGTCGGGTAATACGACAACAATCGTTTTGCCTTCATTTTCGGGACTGTTTGCCAATTCGATAGCCGCATGAAGTGCCGCTCCCGAAGATATGCCTACAGAAATGCCTTCATTCCTGACAAGGAATCTTGCCGCATCAAAGGCGGCTTCATTTTCAACAGGAATTACTTCATCATACACGGACGTATTCAGCACATCGGGGACAAATCCTGCACCGATTCCCTGTATTTTATGCGGTCCCGCCTTGCCCTGTGAAAGTACAGGGGAACTTTTCGGCTCAACGGCAATTACTTTGATATCGGGATTCTGCTCTTTGAGATATTCGCCTGCACCTGTCAGCGTACCGCCTGTGCCGACACCTGCAACGAAGATATCCACTTTACCGTTTGTATCATTCCAGATTTCAGGACCTGTCGTCTTTTTGTGAATGGCAGGATTGGCAGGATTCACAAATTGTCCCGGGATAAAGCTGTCGGGTATTTCATTCGCCAATTCTTCCGCCTTTGCGATAGCCCCTTTCATGCCCTTTGCACCGTCCGTTAAAACAAGCTCCGCACCATAGGCTTTGAGTATATTTCTGCGTTCCGCACTCATGGTTTCAGGCATGGTGATAATAATTCTGTAACCCTTTGCGGCGGCGATGGCTGCCAAGCCGATACCTGTATTGCCCGAAGTAGGCTCAATGATAACAGAACCCTCTTTCAGCAAGCCTTTTTCTTCAGCATCCTCGATCATGGACTTTGCAACCCTGTCTTTCACGCTTCCTGCAGGATTGAAATATTCTAGCTTCACAAGAAGCCTTGCTTTAAGACCGAGTTTCTTTTCGACATTTACCGCTTCAACAAGCGGTGTATTTCCTATCAAGTCGATGATTCCTTTTACTAACATAACAATTCTCCTTTTATATAGCCGCAAAGCCTTTTTCGAGGTCTGCGATAATATCATCAATATGTTCTGTGCCTATGGAAAGGCGTATCGTATTCTGACGGATATTGGAATCCTCCAATTCCTTTTCGGAAAGCTGTGAATGTGTCGTGGAAGCAGGGTGTATCACAAGCGATTTCACATCTGCCACGTTTGCAAGCAGTGAGAATATCTCCAGAGCGTCAATGAATTTCCAAGCCTCATCTTTACCGCCCTTAATATCAAATGTGAATATCGAGCCGCCGCCATTGGCAAAATACTGCTGATACAATTCATGCTGCGGATGATCGGGCAGTGACGGGTGATTCACTTTTTCAACAAGCGGATGCTTTGAAAGGAATTCAACGACTTTCTTTGTATTTTCGGCATGACGGTCAAGCCTGAGTGAAAGCGTTTCGATTCCCTGCAAAAGCAGGAATGCATTGAACGGAGAAATCGCCGCACCTGTATCTCTCAGAAGTACCGCACGGATATAAGTGACAAATGCTGCCCTGCCTGCCGCCGCTGTAAACGATACACCGTGATAGCTTGGATTTGCCGCTGCAATTTGGGGATATTTTTCAGCCGACCATGCAAAATTGCCTGAATCAACAATAATGCCGCCCAGAGTCGTACCGTGACCGCCAAGAAATTTCGTTGCGGAATGTACAACGATATCCGCACCGTATTCGATCGGTCTGATCAGATAAGGCGTACCGAAAGTATTGTCTATGACAAGCGGAATATGATTCTCATGGGCAATTTCAGCAAGTGCCCTGATATCAGGGATATCACTGTTGGGATTGCCGAGCGTTTCAATGAAAATAGCCCTCGTTTTCGGATTGACTGCCGCCCTGACTTCATCAAGGTTGTGAATGTCAACGAAAGTCGTATCAATGGCATACTGCGGAAGTGTATGTGCCAGCAGGTTATAGCTGCCGCCGTAAATTGTCTTTTGTGCAACGATATTTTCGCCTTTAGTCGCAAGTGCCTGAATCGTATATGCAATTGCCGCCGCCCCTGATGAAACTGCCAGTGCCGCTACACCGCCTTCAAGGGCTGCCACTCTTTTTTCCAAAACGTCCTGCGTGGAATTCGTGAGTCTGCCATAGATATTGCCTGCATCCGTCAAGCCGAATCTTGCGGCGGCGTGTTCTGAATTGCGGAACACATAGGAAGTCGTCTGATAGATCGGTACGGCTCTCGAATCTGTTGCAGGATCGGGCTGTTCCTGTCCCACATGAAGCTGTAATGTTTCAAATTTATAGTTACTCATTTTTAAAATCTCCTTTGATATCAAATAAATTAAGGTTTCGGTGTGCATCGGTCATACATTCGTCCGAACCTGTAATTTACTCTGAGGAGTTGTGTCAATATCAATGTCATAAAAAAGCACCTCTGCTTTAATCCACTTAATTCCTATCGGGAATGTATGCATTATAACACCTAATTCATAGATTGTCAATAGGTTTTCTGAAATTTCTTTTTATTTTTTTATATGCACAGTAACTGCCGATCATGCTCCGTCAGGACTTTGATTTAAAGAGAATTTTTCCAGAAATTGCAAAAAAATATTGACAACAAGGCATTTTCCCTTTAAAATTATAATGTTGGAGATTTTTATAGAATCAGGTGTATCAATGAATATTTTAGCAATAGGCGATGTTGTGGCTTCATCGGGGTGCAGATTTCTGCGTGAAAAACTGCCGTCACTGAAGAAAGCCGAAAAGATCGATCTGGTGATCGCAAACGGCGAAAATTCCGCTGACGGTAACGGCATTACACCGACTTCTGCAGATCATATGCTGTGCAGCGGTGTGGATATCATCACTCTGGGGAATCACACCTTCAGGCGAAAAGATATCTGTGATATTTTAGATACAAGTGAATGTATCATCAGACCGGCAAATTATCCGAAAAATACCACTCCCGGAAAACGATATGTCATATACGATATGGGGCGTATACAGGTCGCTGTGGTCAATCTGCTTGGCTGTGCCTACATGGAACCGCTGGATGATCCCTTTGCCGTCATAGATGAAATTCTGAAAGAAATTCATACAAAAATTATCCTGCTTGATTTTCATGCGGAAGCGACTGCCGAAAAACTCGCTATGGCATATCATCTTGACGGGAAAATTTCAGCTATGTTCGGTACTCATACCCATGTGCAGACTGCCGATGAAAGAATTTTTCCCAAAGGCATGGGATATATCACCGATGTCGGCATGACAGGTCCGTATGAATCGGTACTCGGCATCAAACCCGAAATCGCCGTGAAGAAATTCCGTGAAAAACTTCCCATCAAATTTGAAACTGCTGAAGGCAGATGCAAACTCGACTGCATTAAATTTACCATTGATGACAAATCGGGAAAGACAACTGACATCAAAAGAATGGAAATTCTGTAAAATTCAAAATTTCATAATAACTTTTTTACATAAAACACTTGCATATTATTGAAATTGCATATATTATATATATGTATGTTTCTATTTATAAATTTTTTAGGAGGAAATAAAATCATGGAGATCTTAAAGGTTTCATCAAAATCATCACCAAATTCCGTAGCAGGTGCGATTGCAGGAGTCATCAGGGATTACGGCTGTGTGGAAGTGCAGGCTGTGGGTGCAGGGGCTACCAATCAGGCTCTCAAATCCATTGCCGTTGCAAGAGGCTATCTTGCTCCCATGGGCATTGATCTGGTGTGCATTCCGGCTTTCACAAGTATCGACATTGACGGCATTGAACGTACCGCCATGAAACTCATCGTTGAAACAAGATAAAAGCCCTTGGATTCCACAACTATTTTTTGTAAAGGAAGTGCGAAACAATGATAAACGGTTCTTGTTACAAAAATGCACTCATATCCGGTGCAAATAATATCATCAAGCACAAAGAAGAAATCAATTCTCTTAACATCTTCCCTGTTCCCGATGGTGATACAGGTACCAATATGTCCATGACGATCTCCGGTGCTTCCGAAGCTCTTGAAAGCATCGATTCACAAAGTGTTTCGGAAGTGGCTTCCGCCGCTGCCTCGGCAATGCTCAAATCCGCAAGAGGAAATTCCGGTGTCATCCTTTCACTGCTTTTCAGGGGCATTGCCAACGGTATGAAGGGCAAAGACCGTATTGACGGCAAAGACTTTGCCGCTGCCCTGCGTGAAGGCGTTACGACTGCCTATAAAGCCGTCATGAATCCCACCGAAGGCACGATACTGACTGTCGCAAGAATGGCTTGCGAAGCCGGTGAGGCTGCCGCCGAAACGGAGGATGATCCCATACTGATCTTCGGCACAGTATGTTCTGCTGCCAATACCGCTCTCGACAGTACCCCCGATATGCTGCCTGTTCTCAAAAAAGCAGGTGTCGTGGATGCAGGCGGCCGTGGACTCTGCGATATATTCGAGGGTATGCTTTCACTCATCCGTGACGGTGTCATGATAGAAAATAAAACCGTTTCCGCCGAGGGCAAGGACTCCAAAGAAGAATCCACTGCCGAATTCTTCAGGAATGCCGCTGCCGAATTCGATTCCGTCATCAATTTCACCTACTGTACGGAATTCGTGATCGGCAAGGACACAGACGTAACCAAAAGCAGCCTTGAACTCAAAGCCTATCTTGAAACACTCGGTGACTGCGTTGTCGTTGCAGACGATGACGATATCATCAAAGTACACGTTCACACGGAACATCCCGGCAAAGCGATCGAAGAAGCTCTTACATTCGGTCAGCTTCTCACCGTCAAAATAGAAAATATGAAGGAACAGCACCGCAAGGCTGCCGAAAAATACGCTGCCGAAAAGGCAAAGGCGGAAGCCGAAGAAAAAAAACGCCAGTCACTCAAGCCCGTTGCCCCCGTGGATGAAACAGGCTTCGTATCCGTTGCGGCAGGCGAAGGCATGATTGAAGTATTCAAAGACCTCGGCTGCAACCGGATCGTCAGCGGCGGTCAGAGCATGAACCCCAGCACAGAAGATATTTATGCAGCCGTTATGGCAACTCCTGCCAAAAACGTCTTCGTTCTGCCCAATAACAAAAACATCATTCTTGCCGCCCAGCAGGTCATTCCGATGGTAACGGACAGAAATGTCATTATTATCCCTACCAAAACGATCCCGCAGGGACTTGTTTCCATGATTGCCTATTCAGATGATGCCTCTCCCGAACTCAATGCGGAATACATGACCTCTGCCGCAAAAAAAGTTTCCACAGGTCAGGTAACATACGCCGCCAGAAATTCCGAATTCGGCAATACGAGAATCAGGGAAGGCGAGATCATCGCTCTCAACAACGGCAAACTGACACATAAAGACAAGGATCCCGTACACGCTGTCGTCAAACTCGCCAGAGAAATGACCAACCGTGATACCAGCTATGTAACGATCATCTACGGCGAGGGCATCACAGATGCCCAGGCAGATGCCGCTTTGCAGACGATCCAGTCAAAAGTCGGCTCCAATGTCGAAGTTTCTCTCATCAACGGCGGTCAGCCTATCTATTACTTTATTCTCTCAGTCGAATAATCCGGACGGCAGACCGCTGTATCAAAGACAGGTCTGCCGTTTTTTAATATTTTATCAAGGAGGAAATTTTTTTGCCGTCACTTTTCAAAATACCGATCACCTATCTGAAAGGCGTAGGTCCCTCAAAAGCCGAAATTTTCAAAAAACTCGGTGTGAATACCGTTGGCGAACTGCTGCGGTTCTATCCCAGAAATTACGAAGACTGGAGCTCACCCGTGACCATTGCTGATGCCCTGTCCTGTAAAAACTGCTGTGTCAAAGCAAGATTCTGCAGGGCATTCCAGCCGTCCGTGATCAGAAACAATCTTGTCATCTACAAGATCGAAGTCACTGACGGTGAAAATGAGCTTGTCATCACTCTCTTCAATCAGGCATTCATGTATGAAAAACTCAGGCGTGGCGGTGAATTTCTCTTTTACGGCTCGGTCAGGGACAACGGCTATACTCTTGAAATGACTTCTCCGTCCGTACTTGAAACAAGCGATATGTATATCCATCCCATCTATCCGCAGACTGCAGGACTCAATACAAAACAAATTGAAAAAGCCGCTTTGCAGGCGGTTTCCATGCTGCCCGCAACAACAAATGATCCTGTCCCCCAGGATATCCGTGAACAGTACGGGCTATGCGATCTGGGCTATGCCATTAAAAATATCCACTTTCCCGAAGATTTTCAGGCTCTCTCCAAAGCCAAAAAAAGACTTGTATTCGATGAACTTCTCGTTCTCCAGTTAGGCATGGAACGTCTGAAAGGAGAAAGGCAGGAAGTCACCTCCCACAAAATCAAAAAGGATTTCACTAAAGAATTTATCGGACTTCTGCCTTTTAAACTGACCAAGGCTCAGAAAAATGCCATTAAGGACTGTATCGGCGATATGAAAAACCATTCCTATCCCATGAACAGACTCATTCAGGGCGATGTCGGTTCGGGAAAGACTGCCGTTGCCGCAGCCGTATGCTATACAGCCGTCAAAAACGGCTCTCAGTGTGCCTTCATGGCTCCAACGGAAATTCTTGCCGAACAGCATTACAGAAATCTCTCCTCACTTTTCCAAGATACGGATATCAGAGTCGGTCTGCTGACGGGTTCCATGAGAGCTGCACAAAAAAGAAAAATACATGAAGAGATCAAAAACGGCACTGTCGATATCGTAATAGGCACTCATGCACTAATATCGGACGATGTGGAATTTTCTTCCCTCGGTCTTGCCGTGACGGACGAACAGCACCGTTTCGGCGTGGAACAGCGTTCCAAGCTCATCTCCAAAGGCGAAAATCCGCATATCCTCGTCATGTCGGCAACGCCCATCCCCCGCACTCTTGCCCTGATGATCTTCGGCGATCTCGATCTTTCCGTACTCGATGAAATGCCGCCCGGACGACAGAAAATAGATACTTTCATGATTGATACTTCCAAAAGAAACCGTGCCTACAACTTTCTCAAAAAGCAAATCGACAGCGGACAACAATGTTATATCGTCTGCCCCCTCGTGGAACAGAACGACGAAACCGGTCTGATATCTGCCGAAGAATATGACAAGGCACTTGACAGGACCGTTCTGAAGGACTGCCGCAAAGCCGTTCTTCACGGCAAAATGAAAGGCTCCGAAAAAGACCGTATCATGCGTGAATTTTCGGACGGCAATATCGACATCATCATTGCGACAACTGTGATCGAAGTCGGTGTGGACGTACCGAACAGTACCGTTATCATGATCGAAAATGCAGAGCGTTTCGGACTTTCGCAGCTTCATCAGCTAAGAGGGCGTGTAGGGCGTGGCCAACACAAATCCTACTGTATCCTGATATCCGACAATCAGAAGCCCAATACAGTTGAACGTCTGAAAGTCATGTGCGACACCAATGACGGCTTCAAAATCGCAGATGAAGACCTGAAACTCAGAGGTCCCGGAGACTTTTTCGGTGCAAGGCAGCATGGTCTGCCCGAACTCAAGGTTGCCGATCTCTCTGATGTCGAAACAGTCGAAAATGCCCGTCTTGCCGCCCAGCAGATCATCACAGCCGATCCGGCACTTTCCCTCAGGGAACACAGGGGACTCAATTTTGAAACACAGCGTCTTTTTGCCTCGGTAGGCTCAACAGAAAGACTGCAGTAAAAAAAGCGGAAAACATCTGTTTTCCGCTTTTAGTCTTGTCATAAAAAATTCCTGTCCGAGAAAGTCAGACAGGAATTTTTTTAACTTGGTTTAATTGCCGTATTCGGGATTGCTCAGACCGGATTTGCCGTTGCCCCATGTCCTGGTATCCGTACCGCCGTCCAAAGGTTTAACGTGTTCAAGGCTCTTCCAGTAAGTTTCATTAAAGAGATCTGCAATATATTCTGTTTTCTCTTTTGTATTTTTACCGAATGCATCTTTCACATATTCTTTTTCGATGATATAGTCACCCTCACGAATGACAAAGCTGTGAGTTTTATTCATGGAATCGATATACGATATCTTGATATCATTCAAAATCGATATCGAAATCTCATCTACACTATTGTCATAGCTGTACAGGTAGAAATGCGTTCCGTTCACACCGTACTCGGTCGCATTGATCTCGCCGACAGCACCCAGTCGGTACTCACTTGCATACAGTGTCACACCTGATCCGCCTACATAGAGCGGTTCGGGGGAACTCCATCTGAAATTGATGCCCTTATCCGTGGAATAACTGTAATGCTGCGTAAACGGTAACTCCGCAAACGAACCTGCAGTTACATCCAAATTGACATTATATCCCAAATTATAACGCTGTACTTTGGAGAATGAACTGCCGCTATACCATAACAATGTTCTTCCGTCCTTAGCATTTTCGGTATAGTCTTTATAGTTTTTAGCCGTCGTAAAGTATGTTTCCGCATCCGAACTGAACAGATCCAATACCACATGCTTTATACTCGAATTGGTAGCGTCATCCACTACTTTAAGCGGTGCAGCCGCCGTGACAGCACCCGTCAAGGAATTTACCGATGCTTTGAACGTATAGGCACCCGATTTGATCGTGTAAGACGTATCGTCTGACCTGATCAGTTTCGTATCATACTTGAAATAGAGTGTCATATCTTCATAAACCGTTTTTGTACCTTTTTTGACTTCATTCATCTTGAATTCCAGGACATCACTTGAATTTGACTGCTTGTATGTATCAGCAGTAATATCACGGAAATCGGTGATGGCATTTTCACGCCACTCTCCGCCGACTGTAAAGTCCATATATACCCACGCTTCATCGGCCTCCATTTCCGCTTTGGGAACGCCGATCGTTATTTTATCGGTATCATCATAGAACTGCACATCATATATCTTGCCGGGGGTTCCGCTGGTAGTATCAGGCGGATTATCGACAAACAAAATGGGATAGCCTTCAGAGTTGATATCGTCATCAAGGGAAATATCCACCGTCTTTTTACTCGTTGCCAATTTGGACGACTCCGTATAATACATCAGCTGCAGTCTGTGACCTGAATCAACTCTGTCCTGTGCATCATACAGAACCACCGCAATAAAGCCTGCTGTACTTACCTTCAGATTTACAATCGCCCTGTTGAGTTCATTGATGGCATCTTCCACCTTAGACGTATCCAAAGCAGTCGGTTTCGACAGATATATCGTTTCAGCATCTTCCAGTTCATTTCTCAATATATCAATATTTTCATAAGTCCTGTTTTTGCCGGCGGCGATATACTCGGGATATCTTGAATCTTCCGTCATGCCTGTATGATAGTCACTTACACTGCCATCATTCCTGGTAGGCTTCTCTATATACATCCTTGCCTGCGACATAAGAACATAGAGTGTATTGAGATTATCATATTCCCTTCTCAACTCATTGGCTTTATTGTGGGCAACGCTTTCATCATCAATTCCGTTGATTCCGCTGACATTCAGCTGATAGGTGCTGCTTCCTGCAGGTTTTGTAAAGCAAGTTGAATTGCTCTCCAACAATTTTTCCACATATCCCGACTCATGGTATGTTGCACCTGACTGGACTTCGCCATTGGAATCGTATGCACTTACGATTGTCTTTGTGGCATACATATCGAGCAGATTCTGACAAACTTCCTTCAGATCATCCTGATCGGATGTGAAATCCTCCCATCCGCCGAGACCGCCGTTTGCATTCGGATTGAAGAGCACTTTCGTACCGCCCTGCAGCTTGATGTCGTACGTTCTGGTATCCGTGCCGTCGGTTTTCTTGTATTCCACATGGATAAACGGAGTATGCTTTGAAATACCGGTTATTTTATATATGGTTGGCTGCCTTTTAAGATAATTTCCGGCAAATTTTTTGGCAACGTCAGACGATGCCGACTGGTTGTCATATGCAATGCCATGCACTTTTGTGATAGCAGAGTCCTCCATTTCACTCCAACCGTTCGGAAGTTTGAAATACAGCGTAACATCGTCGGGAGCCTGATAGACATCAATATCAAATGTAGAAAGCTCGGCTTTGGTGAACACCGTTACATTTTCCGTAACATTGTTTGCTCTCTTTTTCTGCTCCGTTGCAGTGTCATTGTTGAAAAGACTTACCCAAACATCGCCGGATACATTTTCAACAGTACGTGTTTCCGCATTCAAATGATTGGGATCGAGTCCCCTAACGTAGAACTTATATGTTTCAGCCGCATTAACGGGTATCTTGTATTCATACCAGTCATAATAAGGCAAAAGCATTGAATTTCCAAGACGGTTACCGGAGTCATTGTTGATCTCGCTGCCGCCGAACAGATTGCCGGAATCGATATTTCTCTCATCGCTGCCAGAACCGGCATTTTTCTTGCTTCCGCTATCGCTATCGCTATCGTAATCAAAGTAATAAGAAGAATTCTTCACACGGATTTTTCCGCCGCCTACATAAGCCATCTTGATATCGGTATAGCTTAAAGCCTGTGCGATTGCCTCCGTTGCACTGTAGTCTCCGCCAAACTCCCATTTCGGCTTATCATTTCCGTAATAATCGAAACGTATTTTCACTGTATTATTGGACTTATAAAGCGAAACAATATAATATTTATACAGTTTGTGGGTATAAGGGTTCTGCGGCAAATCAACGTCTGTAAGGATCGGACCAGCACCATCGGCACTCTCCGACAGTGAAAGACGAGTACATTCATTTGAGCAGATCTCATAATAATAGCCGTCATATTTTTGTTCGGGCTCCGGCTGATTCGGAGGATATCTCCACATGGAATTCCAGTCGCCTGACCAATTATTCAGAGTGTCTTTTTTCAAATTTCTCATATACGGAGTCGAAGCCAAAACATCTGCTGCATAGAGAAGAATAAAGGTACTATCATTCTCGTTCTTCCCACCGAAATCCGCCTGAACCTCTTCTCCAACGTCCGGTACCGGATCGCCCTGAGTATAATCATCACTTGCGGTGAGTCTCTTGTTTGTAATGTCACCCTCGGATACGATAACAGCACTGCCGTTGTCGCTACCCTTTTTAACGACATAATAATCATACAAAGTGCCATCGGCTTTCCTTGGAAGAGTTGTATCGCCTATTACATCTGAACGGTCTGCAGCCTTTATATTGACACTGTCATAATCTTTGGAAAATTGAATGGAATAATAACTTGGATGATCCGCAAAATAGCCGTTCATCTGCTTAGGACAACCAGCGAGTTCACCTCCACCATTTTTCCAAATATATACCCACGGTCTTCCGAACTTATATGCGGCACTGTCTTCTGTCTGAAGAATGACTACAACTTTGCCTTGCTGCATCCTTCCATCCAAAGCCGACTCCACCTGTGTCTTGGTAAGTGTTTCTGCGTAATTATTGTGCTTACGCTGAGTCATTTCTGCTTTGTCGTTCACTTTTTGGACAAGATAGAATCCGTACCGATTACTATTGGCATCAACAGGGATAGACAAGTCCTTGAGTCCATTGATCTTGCGATCGTCACCTTCACCGTAATTGGCTATCAATTTGGTCCATTTTTTGTCCGCAATATAATAGGTATACTTGTCGTTATACACTGTTACCGGTTTTCCGGGATACTTCGCTTCATATTCCTCATTATCCGTACTGCTTCCGTACAGATAAATATTCATTGGTGTACCACTATTATCTCCATTTTTATCGTCCGGGTATCCACGATATGTATAATCCTCTCTCGGGAAAACAATACACATCTGGTTGTCATCAGTCATTTTGCTTTTAAGAGCTTGGAAAACAGCATCTGCATCGCTTTCAGATACACTGCTCAGCGGAACTATCTCATAGTCGTCATCGTATGAGGGAATAAATGTCGGCTCCACACCTGAACCGCCGCCGCTTTCGGGCTGTACGGGTTTGGGATATATCTCATCAATACCGACTTTCACGGCACTGTCACCATTGAGCCAGATCACATATTCGCCTGCACCGACTGCACCGATACTGTAATCCTTGCCCAATGCCGATACCGTGATACTATTCGTATTCACCGGGAAACGATAGATATAATAATTGGAACTTGTTGCCTTTTTGAGTTCCGTTGTACCTGCCTTGACGGAAATCGTTGTACCGATATTCCTGTTGTCAACTTTTCTTGCAATGAACAGAACCGTACTCTTCTTAGCACCGACTTCCTTATTCGTGTAGTCTATGTCAAGATAATCCGTTGATTTCAGTTCAGTGATGGCAAACACACCGCTTGAAAACAGTTCCGTTTCAGTCTTATCGTCATTGACCTTATTCACGACTAACTTTATTTTCTTTGTCGTTGCATCTGTCAGGGTGATACATGAAAGTCCCAGTGCCGTACCGGAAGTATTGCCGGTTCTGTCCACATATCTTGTGACATCTTCTATCACTTCGTCTTCATTATTGAGTTTCTTTACCTGAACGGAATAACCGTCCTGTATGTTGAACCATATCCTTGTTTTTGTGTCCGCAACGTCCGAACTTGCATCTTCCTTTGCACCGGGCTTGATGACATCGAATCTGTAGATTGCCTGCTGCAGTTTGTTGGATTCATCATCAATCAGATACTGCTGGTCTTTGCTCGTGACACTACGTATTATATTCTCGGCAGATGCTATCGCATCCACAAGCTGTTGTTTTGAAGCATCCGTAAAATCACGGTTGGTCGTTTCAGCCGTATTGACCTTATTCTGTGCCTGTGTAAGAAGACTGACAATTCTCACTGTATCAACAGTTTCATCCACCTTATAGCTCATCCTGACGGCTGTCAAAGCGGCACTGACTCTTGTTTCCATATCATCAAGTTCTGCCTGAGTAGTGATCGTTCCGTTCTTGGCAAGTTCTTTTGCACTTCTCAATACGGTTTTACCTTCCGCATCCTTGACACCATTGTTCAAAAGCTCGGTCAACGCATTGACTTTTTCCTCGTCATACTGGCTCGAATTTTCTATATACTTCGCACTTTCATCGTTCAGTGAATTCAATGTTGCCCTGTCGAGCTTGTTTTCATCAAGCTTGCTCGTCGCATCTCTGAGTCTCTGTATTGCACTCAAAACATCCTCTCTGGGAGTCGAGCTGTTTATATTCTGCTTTACAATGTTATCGTAAACAGATTTAAACGACACATATTTGTCATTGTCATAAAGTTCATTGTGGTCGTAATAAGTAGTTTTTGCCTGTGAAAGAATCTGTTTGAAAGCATTCAGCGTATTGGTATCAACTTCCGCCTGAACCAATTCGTCGACACCATCGGCAAGGGCGTTGATATACTCCTGATATACCTTGTCGGCTCTTTCAATGATCTTGGTAATTTTATTTTCTCCGTCAGCTACCGTTGTTATTTCGGCATCCCTGATTCCGCTGAGATGCAAGGGAGTATTGACAAACGTAGCGTCTTCATATGCTGTCTTTGCCTTTTCCAACAGTCCGCTGTCAACGAAAATGGCTTTGTAATTCTTATAATCATCGCTGTTCAGAACACGCACCTCAACGAGCTTGTCATAGAGTTTTTGTCTGCCTTCAGTAGAGGTCAGCTTATCGACATCATAGCTGAGTAAAGGAGCTGTATTCTTATCGGGAACATAGTTTTTGGCATGAACCGTAACATAAGAGCCAACAGATTCGCCAAGTGACGAAAGAGCCGTTTTTTCGGAAATATGTGCCTCAAGATATCTCTGGCTCGCCACCGTGCTGGTAGCCCTTTCCTTCAGCACAAGCCATGCTTCCGGAACAGAGTCGGGAGCTACCATGTTGGCAATCGGTCTGATACCGTTGAGGGAATATTCGACGCCTTTATAGACGATCTTTATGTCAAACGTCTTTTTGGTTTCGATATTGGCCACCCACCAACCGCAGCCTTCATAGGTCATTGCAATGCCCCAAGTCTGCTTGGCATAACTGCATTCGGTTTCCGAATTCTTGCTTACCAAAAACGAGGGCAGTGCATCATAGTTATTGTCGGAGGAATTTTTAATAAAGCTTATCATTGGGGGATTGCTGTTCAAAGCAGTTATCTCATTTTTATAATTGCCCTTATTATCTTTTAACGCTCTGAAATGAACGGTCGTTTTCTGATTTCTCAGATAAACAAGCATCGTATCGTCAAGGCCATCCTTGCCGTTCCAGCCGGTGCCTCTGTAATATCTTGTATAGTAAGTACCGTTCGGACCTCCGCTTTTGGGGTTATTCAAAAATTCAAAATAGACATTCTTGTCATCGGGGAAGAGATACCAGAGATGGAATATCTCATTGAGCTGGCTGTTATAGTCGCCGTCCTTTTTAAGAACCTT
>CAMHPW010000011.1 GCA_946187095.1 uncultured Clostridia bacterium
TGCATTGAACAACGAAGAAAAACATTTTTTAATAAAAATTTGAATATATTTTTATTAAAAAATGTTTTTCATAACATGTAGTATCTATTTTTATAAGTGATATTTAACCTAAATGGGCAAGAAGTCCCCCGCCTCTAAGCGTCAGCGTAGGCGGGGGAGTATGTCACTTTCTTATACTCGAATGTAAAAACATTGAGCAGGCGTGTGGCGGTATCGGATTTTATAATAGCCTGATAATCCAACATCAAATATAAAGGAAATTCTATTTGCTCAATGTTTTAGGTCATTGGTATAATATCTTATTTCTGATATGCTCCAGCCTGTTCAGTGCCTCATATAAAGTTTCATCTTTTTTGGCAAAATGCAGGCGTATCAGATGATTGACATTTTCTCGGAAAAAACTTGAGCCGGGTACCGCACCTACTCCTACATCTCTTGCAAGAACTTCACAAAATTCCAAATCGCTTTCATAGCCGAATTCCGAAATATCAAGAAGTATATAATATGCTCCCTGCGGTATCGTATGGGAAATGCCTATATCATCAAGACCTTTCAGGAACAAGTCTTTTTTCTCTGTATATTTTGCCTGCAAACTCTTGTAATATTCATCACCGAATTTCAAGCCTGTAACAGCAGCCTCCTGTAATGGTGCTGCTGCACCTACTGTCAGAAAATCATGCACTTTCTTTGCCACTTCAATAATATTTTTCGGAGCTATTATATAACCCAATCGCCACCCCGTTATGGAATAGGTCTTTGAAAGTGATGAACATGAAATAGTTCTTTCCCACATTTTCGGCAATGATGCAAAATAAGTATGCTTATACGGCTCATAGACAATATGCTCATAAACTTCATCGGTAATTACAAAAGTATCATATTTTTCGGCAAGGTCGGCAATGATTTTCAGTTCATCATAAGTAAATACCTTTCCGCATGGGTTTGACGGATTGCATAATATCAATGCTTTCGGCTGCTGTTTGAAAGCGTTCTCCAATTCGTTGGCATTGAAATTGAATTCAGGCGGATACAATGGAACATATATCGGCTCCGCACCCGATAAAATAGTATCTGCACCATAGTTTTCATAGAATGGTGAAAATACTATCACCTTGTCACCGGGATTTGTAACAGTCATCATTGCCGCCATCATTGCTTCAGTGCTTCCGCAGGTCACAACTATCTCACCGTTAGCATCAATTTTTCTCCCCATGAAACGTGACTGCTTTTCGGCAAGGGCTTCACGGAAATTCTGTGCTCCCCATGTAATGGAATATTGATGAAAGTCCTCCTTGGTAACCTCTGCAAGCCTGTCAAGAAGTTCACGGGGCGGCTCGAAATCAGGAAATCCCTGTGATAAATTCACCGCTCCATATTGATTGGAAATTCTTGTCATACGTCTTATGACCGAATCAGTAAAATTTTCTGTTCTTTTGGAAAGTGAAGGCATTATTTTATCCCCTTTCAAAATTCAAATCGGAAAGCAGATATTCATATATTCCGCTTCCCGATTTTTTATTATATTGCAATCAGATATTATAATCAAGTGTTCTTTCGTCTACCACACGTCTTGATTTATGCTCGGAACGGGTATTCAGTCCGCCGTCGGGATGTACAATTACCTTTGCAGGCTTTACACCGATACGGGCTTTAAGTGCTGCCGATACCTCTGCCGCTACTTCATCATCTGTCTTTGAATTATCGGCTGATTTTTCTATCTCCACCGCATATTTATTTGTGAAGTCCTTTTCAAAGATACGGATAAGATATTCACCTGTAATGCCTTTCTGCTCACGCACAACTGCTTCTATGTCACTTGGGAATACATTGACCGCAGAAACGATAAACATATCGTCTTTTCTTCCAAGAATATGTATTCTGCCGTGAGTTCTTCCGCATGAGCACTTTGTATTGTCAATACGACCTATATCACCTGTACGGAAACGGATAAGAGGACGTGCGTGTTTTCTGAGTGTTGTAAATACCAATTCACCGACCTGACCCGGTTCAAGCACCTCTCCGGTATGAATATCAACAGTTTCGACGAGAATATGATTTTCCGCAATATGCAGACCGTCTTTCGCTTCGCACATTGCCGCACAAGCTCCGAATATATCCGAAAGTCCGTAAAAATCATATACTTCTGCTCCCCATATATCTTCTATTGCCTTTCTTGTAGCGTCAATAGAACCTCCAAGTTCTCCGGCAACAATGATTTTCTTTATATTCAGGTCTTTTTTGGGGTCAATACCGCTTTTGAGAGCCTTTTCGCCCAACTGCCACGCATACGACGGAGAAGTCCATATAACTGTCGGCTGATAGGTTTTCAGTACAAAAAGCAGTCTTTCACTTGGCAAAGTACCTCCCCATATACATAATGCACCAAGATTTTGTGCACCTATTACATCGGGACCGCCTACATAGAGCGAGAAATTCAGTGCATGAACATATCTGTCATTCGGTCTCATGCCTATCTGCCAGAACCAACGACTTTCGGTTTCCTGAAATTCATCAAAATCCTTTTTGGTAAAGGGGCTCATTGTCGGAACACCTGTTGAACCTGATGATGTCGAAATGAAAACCACATCTTCTTCGGGTACGGCTGCAAGCTCTCCCAGAAATGAACCTACGCCCTGTGTATCTCTTTGAGTTGTCTTGTTGATAAACGGAAATTTCTGAATGTCTTTCAAAGTCTTTATATCTTCGGGCTTTACGCCTGCTTCATCAAAGGAACGCTTGTAATATGGTGCATTGTCATACGCAAATTTTACGATTTCCTGCAAATCCGCAAGCTGTCTTTTTTCAAGTTCCTCACGGGGAAGTGTTTCCAATTCCTCGTCCCAATATTTATTATTAACATCTCTGCTCATGTCAACTTCTCCTCTTTAATTGAAATTTCTTTTTATATACTCCCATTTTTCATCACGGGAATGCTTTATTATATCTATATCATCATCTGTCAGATGTTTAAATCGTGCCTGTTTTTTCAGATATTTTTCTATATCCGAAAATTCATTCGGTTTATGGTTCAACCTGAAATTTCCGTTTTCGTATTCTGCAAGATACCACAATCCGCAATCAACTACTTCTTTGGCAATTTCAACCGTTTCATCAGTTTTTATGCCCCAGCCCGTCGGACACGGTGCAAGTATATGTATATATTTTGTGCCCTTTATACTCTTGGCTTTCTCAACCTTACGCATGAAGTCATTGAGATAACCTATACTTGCGGTTGCCGCATAGGGTATATTATGTGCCGCAACTATCTCAAACATATTCTTTTTTGGTCTGATATTGCCGTGTATATTCTTTCCTGCCGGAGTTGTGGTGGTCTTTGCACCGAAAGGTGTAAGAGAACTTTTCTGTATACCCGTATTCATATAAGCTTCATTGTCGTAACAGATATAGAGAATATCATCATTTCTGTCGATAGCTCCCGAAAGTGCCTGTATGCCTATATCAGCCGTACCGCCGTCACCTGCAAAGCCTACTGCATGGAAATCTGTTATTCCCTGAGCTTTCAAGCCTGCCTGTACTCCCGTAAGCATGGATGCCGTACCTGCAAATGTCGATATAATGGCATTATTCCCGAAACAAAGCTGAGGAAAGTTAAATCCTACTGCCGACATACAGCCGGCCGGCAAAACTGCTATGGCGTTTTCACCGAGAACCTTCAGTGCAATTCTTACGGCTAAACTTCCGCCACAGCCTGCACAAGCCTTATGACCGTAAAAAAATTCCGTTTCATTGAGCGTTTTTGCATTGACAGCCATTCAGACACCCCCTATTCCCAAAAAATTTATCTTTGAAATTTCATTTTTCATCTCTGCAAATATATTTTCTATCTCATCAGGAGAAATATTTTTTCCTCCCAGACCGCCTATGTAATTGGAACTTGGAATATTGATTCCTGCCTTTTGCAGAGCGGAATTTACATTGGTATAGACAGCACCCTCATTTCCGAAAGAAATATCCTTTTCAAGAACTGCAACAGCCTTTGCATTTTTTACAGCCTGTGCAATTTCTTCATTCGGAAACGGACGCATATATCTTATTTTCAGCAAGCCTACTTTTTCGCCCTGTTCCCTTAATTTATCCACGATTTCACGAACAAGTCCCGATATACTTCCGAGGGTGATTAAAATATATTCTGCATCTTCCGTTTTATAATTCTCCGTCAGACCTGTATATTTTCTTCCGAAAATATTTTCAAATTTCTGTTCGGCTTCAAAAATCACATATTTGGCATTAAGTATTCCGATATGTTCTTTATATTTAAAAATGCTGTTTGTATCGGGACCTGCCGAAAATGCAAGATTTTTCGGTTTGGACAAATCCATTTTGTTTTCAGTCTGAAAGGGCGGTAAAAATTCATCTGCCTGTTCCTGTGTCGGAACATCGACCACTTCATAAGTATGCGTTAAAACAAATCCGTCAAGATTTGCCATGAACGGTGTAGATACCGTTTTATTTTCAGCTATGTAATAGCTCATCAGTGCAAGGTCAAGAGCTTCCTGTGCATTTTCGGCATAAGTCTGTATCCAACCGCTGTCAAGCTGTGAAAGTGAATCCCTCTGGTCACCGTATATGTTCCACGGAAGTGCCGTTGAACGGTTGGCATTCATCATAACTATCGGAAATCTTCCTCCCGACGCATACGGCAGACATTCAGCCATATATAATAATCCCTGTGAAGAAGTCGCCGTAAATGCCCTTGCACCGACTGATGATGCACCTATGGCACACGATAAAGCAGAATGTTCGCTTTCAACGTGGATAAATTCAGATTTTAAACTGCCGTCCTCGACAAATTCAGACAGCTTTTCAACAACGATTGTTTGCGGTGTTATGGGATAGGCGGATATAACATGAGGTCTTGCAAGCCTGATTCCATAGGCAAAAGCCTCATCACCCGATAAAAAATGTTTTGCCATTACTTTTCCGCCTCCAATTTTATCGCCTTGATTTTGCACACCTTTTTACATATTCCGCAACCTTTGCAGAAATTGTAATCTATATCGACTTTGCCGTCCTTTTTGAATATCACTCCGTCGGGACAGTAAAGATAACAATTCAAACACCCGATACATTTTGCTGTATCTATCACAGGTCTGACATTCCGCCAACCTGCATTTTTGGTGACAAGATACCCCGCTTCAAAAGAGGTCGTATCGGGAATTTCCTCAAAATTGACAGGGATTTTTTCTCTTAGAAACGGTTTCATCTTATGACCTCCTCAAATGCCGCTTTCACGGCAGGAATATTCTTTTCATAAAGTCTTTGGGGCATGGTCTGCATTATTGCAGAATTTATCTCATCAAGGGAAACAAGCCCCGAAACTGCCGCCAATGCACCGAGCAGTATTGTATTTGTGATAGGCAGACCGAGATATTTTTCCGCAATGCTGTCACCGTCAATTGAGATAACTTTGGGATTATCAATTTTTTTCTTTGTATTCAGCAGAATTATTCCGTTTGCTTTCAATTCACCGAAAGAATTTTCACCGAAAAGTGTATCATCAAGATATATGCTGTAATCGGCTTTTGAAATTTCACTTCGGTTGCCTATCGGTTTATCGTCAAGTTTGGTGAATGCCCTTATCGGTGCTCCCCTGCGTTCGGGACCGAATGACGGAAATGCCAGAACATACGAGTTTTCTTTTAAAGAGTATGCCTCTCCGAGAAGTCTTGATGCCGTAAATGCACCCTGTCCCCCTCTGCCGTGCCATATAATTTCCTTCATGCCTGTACCTCCGTTACGTTTTCCATCTGAGAAGATATTTTTGTATGGTATTGAAAATAAATGATATTATCACTATTACGATTCCGACCACTATCAAGCCGACTATCGTTCTTGTATAATCTCCGAAATCGGAGTAATTTTTGATGTAATATCCAAGACCGCTCTGTGCACCTATCATTTCGGCTGATGTCAGCAAAACGAATGAAACCGTTAAGCCCTGATTACAGCCAATAAATATCTGCTGAAGCGATGCGGGGAGAATTACCGAAAACATCATTGTGAATTTGTTCACGTTAAGAACCTTTGCTGAATCTATCGTCTTTTTTTCAACATTCATTACACCGCTCATTGTTCCGCCTAAAACAGGCCAGAATGTAGCCAAAAATATAACAAATACAGATACACTTCTGAATGTCGGCAAAAGTGCTATTCCATAGGGAATATATACGATAGGCGGTATTGCACCTAAAAATTTTGATATATATGTTGCGGCACTTCCGAGCCTTGCACTCCAGCCGAGAAATAATCCCAACGGTACGGCAACAGCCAATGCCAGCAGATATCCTTGCAGAATGATTCCGACAGAGCTTTGTATATTGGTCAATATCTTGTCATAATCACCGATAAACTGCCAGAAAACTTTTCCGGGGGGCGGAAACAGTGACGCTTTCAATATATTGAATTTAGCTGTGGCAAGTGTCCATGCAATCAACAGACCGTAAATGAAAGCCACGATATCTACAAAAAGATTCAGACTTGCCGGCTTTTTGATAAGAGCCGAAAGAATAAGAGTAAACAATTCAGCTCCTGCTGCAAACCATATCACATAAGAAGTGTATGTATCTGTTGTCAGCTTATCGGGCAGAAACTGTATCAAAATGAGTACAGCAAACAAACTGTGAACAACTCTGAAATATCTGCGAAAAAACTCTGTTTTTAGTTTGGAATCTTTTTTTATTGCCGGTGCGGCAATAATATTTGTCGGTGTATTCATTACAGCACTACCTCCTCGCCACCGATTTTATCTGCAATATCACTGTAAAACAGCGATAAAAGGTTATTTCTGAATTTATTGTATTCCCTCGTCTGTACCAACTCGGAACGGTTTCTCGGACGGTCAAACGGGACTTCCAATTCACGGTATACACGTCCCGGATTTGCCGTCATCATAACGATTTTATCCGAAAGAAGTATCGCTTCATCAATATCATGAGTGACAAATACAACGGTTTTTCTCGGACTTGCACCTTCCCATAATTCAAGTAACAATTCCTGTAATATAGTGCGGTTTTTTGCATCTATCGCACCGAAAGGCTCGTCCATCAATAAAATATCCGTATCCATTGCCAATGCCCTTGCAATGGCAACTCTCTGCTGCATACCTCCCGAAAGCTGAGAGGGATATTTATTCTTGAACTGTTCAAGTCCCACTTTATCCAAAAATTCATCAGCTATTTTATATCTTTCGGAACGGCTTGCGGAATGGTTAACTTGCTTGATACCGAAAGCGACATTTTTTCTTGCGGTCATCCACGGAAACAGGGAATAGTGCTGAAATACTACTCCTCTGTCCGTTCCCGTGCCTTTGATTTTTTCACCGTTGATAAGAATTTCACCGTCTGTGGGTGTATTGATACCCTCCAGAATACTCAGAAGGGTGCTTTTTCCGCAGCCGCTTGAGCCTATCACGCTGACAAACTCACCCTCCTCTATGGAAAAGCTGACATCTTTCAATGCAGTAAAACTCTTTTTCTTTTCGGTATAATCAACCGTTAAATGATTTATTTCGATTTTACTCATATACACTCATCTCTGTATCATTCAAATTCATCAAAATGCTTTTTCAATTCCTCATAGATCTTATCATCGGGATTTTCTTTGATAAGACTTTCAAGGGCATCTTTATAAACATCTGTATTATAAAGCTTATCAATGTCATAATCTTCCGTATAGCCAAGCTCTACAATGGATTTTTTCAATTCAACTGTACCCTGCTTGTCGGGATCGGGAACTGATGTACCGTAACCGCCGTAAATTTCCGTATTTATTAAATCTTCTTCAATGTCAATGTATTTTTTAACGTCTTTGACGGTCTGTTCTTTATTCTCCTGTGTGAATTTATAGGCTTTTATCAATGCTCTTTCAAATGCCTGATAAGAGTTGGGATATTTTTTGAGCGACTCCGTTGCCGCTACCTGACGGCAGCATGGCTGATTTTCAAGGAGAGGTTCTTCCGAGCAGCGATAAACTATCTTATATCCCTGACTTTCGGCAAGTGACGTATAGGGTGAATATGCCGAAACTGCATCAATACTGTCATTTTGGATAGCATTGTAGGCATCTTTCTGACTGTCAAAGTAAACAATATTTACTTTGTCCTTTCCCTCACCTATCTCAATGCCCTTGTCTTTCAGAAGTATCTGCAATTCCGCATCTTGTACGCTGTTTTTGACGGAAGCAACATTTCTGCCTTTAAGAATGGAAACATCCCATTCACTCAGTCCCTCAACATATTCGGGCTTGATAACATAACCGTGACCGTTTGTCATTGCACCGCCGAAAATTGTCAGGTCATGTCCCTTGCTCTGAAAAGTGATTGACGGTACCGAACCGATAAAGGCAACATCCAACTTATCGGATTCAAGTCCCGTTGCAAGCTCTGCCGCCGATGAAAACAGCGTGAGTGTCACATCAAGTCCTTCTTCCTCAAAATAGCCCTCCTCTTTTGCGACAAATCCGAGAAGATGTGCCGTAGAGTTGAGATGACCTAAATTAAAGCTTGTTTTTTCGAGTGAATTTGATGTTGTACTGTTTGATGTTGAATTATCATTGTTGTTTGAAGATGTATTTTGTGAAACGTCGTTGCAACCTGCAAGGGCTGTTATTGTAAGTGTGGCTGCCAAAAGTGCAGCAGTAATTTTCTTGTTCATATCAATTTTCCTTCCATAATTAAATTTTATTCTCCGCAGCAATCGGGAATATGTGAAATTTCTTTATTGGGGCAACAGTCTGATTTTTCTTGACAGCAGTTCTTTTCACTGTCTGATACCGACATTTCAGCGTTGTTGGTACAGCCGGATAAAAATGCCGCTCCCAAAAACAATGTGAGAATGATTGCCGATATTTTATGTTTCATGCTTTCTTTCCTTTCTCACAGATAATATATTTGCCTTGAAATTGGCAGCGTCAAGGCTTTTTCCGAGTATCACAAACAATACTGCTCCAACACCTGCCTGAATGAGATTAGGGAATATTTCCGCAACTGCCGCCGATACGTCATAAAGCAAAGCATTTGCCACAAAATAACCGCCTATTGTAACTACTGTTGTAGGTATCAGCATAAGCAAATTCGGGAAATTGATGATTTTTTCAAGCTTCGGACTGTCTTTTAAAAAATACTTTAACAGAAAAAACGGAAGTACATTCAACGCTTTTATAATTGCTGTCGGAACAGCCCACTGAGGATAGCCTGCCAATAAATCCGCAAGACCTCCGCCAATAGCAGCCGCTGCAAATCCGAGTGGTCCGGGCAAAACGCTTGCTGAAAGATATATCATACTGTCACCTGCATGAGCATAACCAAGCGGTGCAGGAATTTTTACATAGGCTGTCGTTATTGTGATAAGTGCCGCAAACATCGCTGTCATAGCGGCATATTTGATTTTTTCATTGTTTCTCATTATTCATTCCTCCTGAAAAAAATCAGTAAAAAAGGGAAGTCACCGCTGACTCCCCTTAGTGAATTCTATACACACAATTTCACATTCGGAAAGCACAGCAAGACCTGACACAGAAAACCGCTCTCTGCGTCATACACATACAACATTTCATACACATTTCAATTATCTTTGTCATGATAGCTTACTCCTTTCCGTTTCGCTGTGCCTTATTATATCATGTTTTTTTTAATACGTCTAATATTCGATAGGTATTATAGGTAATAGGTTCAGCCTATTACTCATTCAGTATATCGAGAGCATTTTTATAAGCTATTCTCTCAAATTCTTCTGCCGTAAGATTCAGCTTACGAAATCTGCATACCTCATCATTGGGACTCCACAAGGGAAAATCCGTACCGAACAGTATTCTTTCCGCCCCATAGCCGTGAATGAATCTTGTAACCTGTTCGGGAGATAAAAACATCATTGTACTTGAAATATCCAAGTAACAATCTGTATCTTTGAGAATTGCAAAGGCTTCTTCAAAAAGCGACCAACCGCCCAAATGGGCGGCTATTATTTGCAAATGCGGAAAATTATCAATAATATTTTTGAGCCTGCGGGG
This sequence comes from uncultured Clostridia bacterium, assembly GCA_946187095.1. Lineage (GTDB taxonomy): Bacteria > Bacillota > Clostridia > Oscillospirales > Acutalibacteraceae > UBA1213. Next base: position 10,027 of record CAMHPW010000011.1, read on the forward strand.
GTGCGAATAATCAAATCTCTTATCACCACAATGAATGAGCAACGGAATTTTATCCTGAATATAGTCGAATATTTCAAACAATCTCCTGTCGTCCATATTGAAACGCTGTGTATCGGGGTGAAGTTTTATCCCCTGCAAGCCCGATTTTATGATAAATTCCGTTTCGGCAAGCATATTTTCACTGTCGGGGTGAAGTGTTCCGAACCCGTGAAATTCACTGTGTACCGTTACTTCGTCAAGAATAAAATTATTTATATGGTGTACCTGTTCGGGCTTTGTCGCAACGGGCAGCAATACAAATTCCGATATGCCTGCACTTTTCCCCACAGACAACAATTCTTTCCCTGTGCCGCTGTGAGCAGGCTTTATATTATAGAAATCTCCTGTTGAAAGAGAGGCTTTTTCCGATATTTTCGGCGGATAAATGTGTGCGTGAAAGTCAATTATCTTCATTTTGCACTCCCAAATATTTTTTCAGTTCCTCAATATACATTTTTCCGACATGGCTGAGATGTATATTCTTTTTTGTGATATAGCCTATTTTCATCTTGCTTCCCTTGTGTTCGCTGTCGGGTTCAAAGGGAATTGCCGCAAAATCGCTTCCGTTGAGTTCCTCGCATATAATTCCCGAACAAAGCGTATAGCCGCTCAGACCTACCATCAGATTAAGCATAGTCGCCCTGTCAGTCGCTTTTATGGTGCGTGGATACTGATGATTGCTTAATATCTCCTCCGCAAAGTACACCGAACCGCTTCCGCCCTGCTCAAATGACAAACTCGGATATTGAATGAGTTCATCAAAACAGATACTTTTATTTTTTGCAAGTGGATGACCTTTCCACAGATACACATACGCATCACAGGTAATGAGTTCATGAAATTCAAGCTTATTCGTTCTCATCAGTTTCGTAATAACAGGCGAATTGAAATCACTCAGGTACAGAACACCTATTTCGCTTTTGAGATTGCTGACGTCATCAATTACTTTTTGTGTACGGACTTCCCTTATGGCAAATTCATATTCATCTGTATTGAGCTGTTTAACCAATTCAACAAAGCTCTTGACTGCAAAGGAATAATGCTGTGTTGAAACGGCAAATTTTTTCTTTATTTTTCCTTTTTCACCGTATCTTTCGGAAATCACCTCGTACTGACGGTAAAGTTCACGGGCATAGGAAATAAATTCCATGCCGTCACTTGTCAGGGTAACACCTCTGCCACTGCGGTGAAAAATGAAAATGCCGAGTTCCTTTTCAAGCTCCCTTACGGATTCCGTCAAAGACGGCTGCGAGATATATAATACTTCACTTGCCTTATTGAAAGAACCCTGCTCCGATATAGTTATCACATAATGTATCTGTTGTAATGTCATAGTACACCCTTATTCATATAGATTTTTTGTAAAGTACCTGTCGCCCCTGTCGGGGAAAATGACAACGATATTTCCTCTTGCACCGTCTGCAATCAATTTCTTTACGGCGGCAAGAGCTGCTCCCGATGACGAACCTGCAAATATCCCCTCTTTTTTGGCAAGTTCCCTTGCATTTTCAAAAGCCTCGTCATCTGTCATTTTCACTACCCTGTCGACAAGCGACATATCCATTGTATCGGCGATAAAATCATTTCCGATACCCTCAATATTATAATCACCGTGTTCACCGCCGCCCATGGTTGAACCGACAGGATCGGCAAGCACACCGACAATACCGCTGTTTTTCTCTTTCAGGTATTTCATAACACCCGAATATGTACCGCCGCTTCCTGCACCTGCCACAAGATAATCAATATTACCCTGCAAATCTTCATAAATTTCTTTGCCTGTAGTTTCATAATGTGCAAGAGGATTGGCAGGGTTTTTGAATTGTTCAAGCGTCACCGAATTCGGAATGGATTTGCGTATTTCCTCAGCCTTTGCCCATGCTCCGAGCATACCTCCCTCACGGGGAGTATTGATGATTTCCGCACCGAGGGATTTCAATAAAGTCTGCTTTTCCTGTGAAAACTTTGTCGGAACAACAAATATTATTTTATATCCCTTATTAAGTGCCGCAAATGCGATTCCAAGACCTGTGTTTCCTGCTGTTGCTTCAACAATAGTACTTCCTTTTTTCAATATGCCTTTTCTCTCGGCATCTTCTATCATATATTTTCCTATTCTGTCCTTGACACTGCCCGAAGGATTAAAAAGTTCTAATTTGGCATAAAGCTTTACATCATCAGGCAAATCAAGGTGATTCAATCTGACAAGCGGTGTATTTCCGATTAATTCCTGCATATCTTCATAGAGTGCCATCAATTATTCCTCACTTTCTGCAATAGCCTGTTCTATATCCGACAGAATGTCATCAATATTTTCAATGCCGATAGAAAGGCGGATAAGACCGTCTGTAATTCCTATTTTCTGACGTACTTCATACGGTATGGAAGCGTGTGTCATGCTTGCGGGGTGGCATACAAGACTTTCTACACCTCCAAGACTTTCCGCAAGTGCAACAAATTTCAGAGATTTGAAGAATTTTTTGATATTATAATTTTCATACAGCTCGAATGAAATCATAACACCGCCGTTTTTAGCCTGTTTTTTGTTGATTTCATATCCCTGAGCGTCGGGCAGTCCCGGATAATAAACTTTTTTGACAGCTTTATGATTTTTAAGAAAATTGGCGGCTTTTTGTGCATTTTCTACATGGCGGTCAAGACGGACAGCAAGTGTTTTTATTCCACGAATCAGCAAAAAGCTGTCAAACGGGGCAAGCACACCGCCTGTGGAATTCTGTATAAAAGCAAGCTTTTTTGTAAGTTCATCATCATTTACTACAACAAGACCTGCAACAACATCACTGTGACCTCCGAGATACTTCGTTGCACTGTGAATGACAATATCAATTCCCAATTCAATAGGTCTTTGCAGATATGGTGTCATAAATGTATTGTCAACAACAGATAAAATATTATGTTTTTTTGCAAGGTCGGCAACTGCCTTTAAATCCGTTACCGTGAGAAGCGGATTTGCAGGGCTTTCAACAAGAATGGCTTTAACATCTGAAGTAATCTTCTTTTCAAGTTCACTTATATTTGTTGTATCTTCAATGGAATAGCCTATTCCGAAGTTACTGAAAATTTTATCGAGCACACGGAATGTACCGCCGTAAACATTGCTTGAAATGAGAATTTTATCGCCTGTATGAAACAAACTCAGTACAGCAGTAATTGCCGCCATTCCCGATGCAAATGCAAAGCCTGCCTTTCCGCCCTCCAATTCGGCAATAAGAGCTTCCAATGCGGCACGGGTAGGATTTCCTGTACGGGAATATTCCCATTTCGGTGTTTCACCGATACCGCTTTGTTCATAAGTAGAAGTCTGATAAATAGGCACGTTTACCGCCTTTGTATATTCATCTCCGTAAATGCCCCCGTGAATAAGGGCTGATTCGATATTCTTATATTCTGACATAATAATTACTCCTTAATAATTCAAATTTTTTTCACTGTAATTTTCAAGCACTTTCAGCATATCTTCTGCTGTATTTTTTGCACCTGCAAGGTCATGTTCGAGATAATTTCCGCATTCCTCTTTTTTACTGCCGGGTATTTCTCCCTCAAAACCTGCAATAAACCTAAAACTGTCCTGCACAAGTCCGACAGCCTGCTTATGAGAAACGGTATCTCTGACAAGCAGATAAAAACCTGTACGGCACCCCATTGGTCCTACATAGATGACGGAATCTGAAATTTTACTGTTTCGTGCAAATGTTGCAAAAAGATGTTCTATCGTATGCAGTTCACCGCTTCCGAGATAATCTCCGTTATTGGGCTTTTTCATTCTTATATCATAAGTCACAACATCTCCGTCAATGCGTGAAATGTATATTCCCTTTTCAAGCCTGTTGTGGTCTACGGTAAAGCTTGCTATTTTTTCCATTGAAATTCCTCCCTGTATGCCAGCATAAAATGTATATTTTCAAATGCACGGATACCGTCATCTCTGTTCTCGAAATAATGTTTCTGTATCATCTGAGGTGTTTCATGCTCCTCTATTTCAAAGCCGTAACGGTGAAGTACCGTATTTATCTCGGAAAATGAATATCCGTGAAGCATTTTTTCACCGAGCCTTTCCGTAATATCCGCAAGGGTATGCACTCTTTCGGCATTTTTTTCTTTGAGAGTCGTTTCATCGGGATAGTCAAATACTACTTTCCCCGTTGTCTGACACAATTCACTTATTTTTTTTATAGTCTGCTCAAAAACAGACAGTGTCAGATAATACGAAACTCCCAAAATAGCGAAAAATGACGGAATTTCAGGATTGAAACCTGCTTTCAGCAATTTCTCATTCATATCATCTTTTGAAAAGTCTATCGGTACGAATATGAGATTTTTCGGAATATTCCATTCAAGTTCACGTATTCTTTCACGCTTGTATCTGCCTGTATCGGGGTGGTCAAGCTCAAATATCTTTATATTGGGATTATCGTTCCTGAATGCAAAAGTATCCATTCCCGCACCGCAGATGACATACTGACATTTCGGATATTTTTCTGCAAATTCAAGAAGTTTTTCCTCTGCAAACGCTATCCGTGAAAGCGGTATGGGTGCAATATATCGGTTCAGTTCGGAAAATATAAGCTCTGTTTCAAAGTCCTCATTATTGTCCTTATTATCTGGTTCAAAATCATTCTGTATCAGATGACCGATTTCCTCAAACTCCTGCTTTCCCATAAGGTCGTAGGCAAGGTAATCATCAAATATTTTCTTTCGTGCAATGTTTGAATGACAGGCACGGGCAAATGAACAAAGCTTTGCTGTAATACTTTCCTGTGTTTCTATCATGTTTATCTTCCTTTCGGCATAAAAAATACCGTCTGTACTGCAATATCAGACAGACGGCTGAAATAAGAAAATTCGTTTTACTTACAAATAAAACACTTCAAAAGCCGTCTGTGTCATCACAACAACACATACAGCAACATGAAAGCACAGCAACCATGCCGAAAATACCAATTTCGGCTGATAAATTATTAAAATATATACTGCTGTAAATTTTCATTTCAATTACCTCTTTTTGTTATAATGAAAACATTGCCGTTGACAAGTATCTTTCACCTGTATCGGGAAGTATCACTACGATTAATTTTCCTTTATTCTCGGGACGCTTTGCAAGTTCTTCCGCAGCCCATACGGCTGCACCCGAAGATACACCTGCAAGTACACCCTCTTTTTTTGCAAGTTCCCTGCCTGTTTGAAAGGCATCTTCATTTGTTACGCCTATAATTTCATCATACACAGCAGTATCAAGTGTTTCAGGGACAAACCCTGCACCGATACCCTGTATCTTATGCGGACCGGGCTTTTTTCCCGAAAGCACCGATGAAGTAGCAGGCTCTACGGCTGCTATATAAATATTGGGATTTTTGCTTTTCAGATATTTTCCCGCACCCGAAATTGTACCGCCTGTGCCCACACCTGCAACAAAAATATCAATTTTGCCATCTGTATCCTTCCATATTTCGGGACCTGTTGTATCATAATGCACTTTCGGATTTGCACTGTTGGTAAACTGGCTCGGAATAAAGCTGTGCACATTTTGGGCTGCAAGCTCCTGTGCCTTTTCAATGGCACCTTTCATGCCTTTTATACCCTCTGTAAGAACGACCTTGGCACCATAGGCTTTTAAAAGATTTCTTCTTTCAATGCTCATTGTTTCCGGCATTGTCAGAATAATTTTATAACCTCTTGCCGCAGCAACTGCCGCAAGCCCTATTCCCGTATTTCCGCTTGTCGGCTCTATAATAACGGAATCGGGCTTTAAAAGTCCCTTTTCCTCTGCATCATCTATCATTGCTTTTGCTATTCTGTCCTTAACACTTCCGGCAGGATTGAAATATTCAAGTTTGCCAAAAATTCTTGCACCTGTCCTTTTGCTGACCGTTTCAAGCTCCATAAGCGGAGTTTTTCCGATAAGCTCCGTAATTTTCCTGTATGTGTTCATTCATCATTTCTCCATATCGGTCAATGCTTATATTACCTATGTATTTAATAGGTTTAATCTGTATGGTATTATCTCACATACAAATAATTTTGTCAAGACTTTTTTTTGCTTTGATATATTAAAAGTCCTCCACTCGAAAAAAAGTGGAGGACTTATTTCATTATGTTCCGTAATTTTTTATTATTTCATCAATGTGTATTCCGCTTTGAAGTTGTTTCAGCATTATTTCAGCAGGATTTGTGCGTTTTCTGACACGTTCATAAAGCGGTTCAATGTATATTTCTTCACCGAAACCACGCTCTCTCAATCCCTGTTGACAAAGATTGAGAATGTTTTCTGTCAAGTCATACAAGCCGTCAATGTCGATATATGCAGGCTTATGACGTTTTACAAGCTGTTTGCGAAGTTCAACGGCATTGTACCCGTTATTGTAAAGCGACTTGTCATTTTTTATGAGAATTTCTAATTCTTTCGTCTTTTCAAAAAGTCCCAAGTGAAATGCGGATACCGTCATAACATTGCTTATAGGCTGACAACAACAACTCCTGAATTCAATAGTGCCACGAAATGTAAGGTCTTCAAATTTAAATGTGCGGAGATAGGCAATATCTTCTTTTTCGGGCTGAAATTCCATTGAGTATATTTGCCCGTTTTCGACATATTCACCTGTAATGCTTTCAAGATTGAAATATTCAAGAATATTTACGGGCTTGAAATTGAGATATTTTCCGTTACGTTCAACACAGTAAATTGCTGTCGTGGAAATGTAATTCAAAATATCGTTTGTTGTGTTCAGCTTACAGTCATACATACCGATATTATGCGGATTTATACCATGTGTGCTGTTTTCCCACAGCATATCTCTGGCACACAATAACTCCTCATTTTCTCCCAAAAGTACAGAATTGCTGAAAAGCAGTGCTTTTATCGGTTCAAGTCGATTGAAAGTGTTTATCACTTCGGGAAGTTTTTCTTTTGTCACATCAAGCTGAACTTGCGATGCACTCGAAAACATACCGAACTGCGGATAATGATGAAAATACATCGGAAGACAGTCATATCTTGAAAATGACGAAAGGTGATGAAAAAGCA
>CAMHPW010000012.1 GCA_946187095.1 uncultured Clostridia bacterium
GGGAGGAAAGGCAGAGGTGATCTGATTTGTTCAAGACAATCGCTAATGCCTGGAAAATTCCTGATCTCCGCAGGAAAATGCTTTTTACACTTTTTATCGTGTTCATATTCAGGGTAGGTTCGGTCATCCCCGTACCTTTCCTTGATGTTCACGCTCTCAAGGCTCTCACAGAGGGCTGGAAGGACAGTTCCAATATGCTTGCATATTACGATGTCTTTTCAGGCGGTGCGTTCTCGAATGCAACTCTGTTTGCAATGTCGGTAACACCGTATATCAACTCCTCGATCATCATGCAGCTTTTGACAGTCGCTATACCGGCTCTCGAAAGACTTGCCAAAGAGGGCATGGAGGGCAGAAAGAAAATTGCCACGATCACCCGTTATGTTACCGTTGTTTTGGGTATCATTCAGGGTACGGCATATTATATCTGGCTTCTCAGGTCAAGTATCGTGAATTACAGCGGCTGGAACTTCAACGGTATTTTTGCGGGTCTTGTTATTATTCTTGCATTCACCGCAGGTACGGCTCTCATGATGTGGCTTGGTGAGCAGATCAATCAGGGCGGTGTCGGCAACGGTATTTCGATACTCCTTTTTGTCGGCATTATCGCAAGACTGCCTGTTACATTCGGTACGCTTTGGTCATACTTCAAGCTCGGTCTTGAGGGTGACATTGCAAAGATCATCTATTCATGCGTATTTGTTGTGATATTCCTTGTAATTATCTGGGTTATCGTATTCATGAACGATGCAGAGAGAAGAATCCCGATACAGTACGCAAAACGTGTTGTGGGACGCAAGATGTACGGCGGTCAGAACACACACCTTCCTATTAAAGTAGGACTTTCGGGTGTAATGCCGATCATATTCGCAAGCTCGATTTTGTCTATCCCGTCAACGATTCTGTTGTTCATGGGTGCGGCAAGCAAGAGCGGTGAAGCATGGGATAATATCCCTGATTTCTGGAAAGCATTCTTCAATGCTTTCGATATGGGCGGCTGGATATACACAGTTTTGTATTTTGTATTCATCATAGGCTTTGCTTATTTCTATGTGACGATTCAGTATAATCCCGTGGAAATGGCAAACAATCTCCGTCAGAACAACGGCACAATACCGGGCGTCCGTCCCGGCAAGCCGACAGCCGATTTTATTGCAAAGATTCTGTCTAAAATAACGCTGATAGGTGCATTGTTCCTTGCGTTTATCGCCATTGTACCGATTATTTTCTCAGGCGTTACGGGTATGCACGGACTCATGATGGGCGGTACTTCCGTTATCATTCTGGTAGGCGTTGCACTCGAAACAGGCAGACAGTTGGAATCTCAGATGATGGTCCGCAAGACCAAGGGATTTTTGGACAAATAAAATTTGACGGCACTCAATTTTTGGAATCATTCTCTCCCTTCGGGGAGAGATATATAGATTGATTTTACAATTGAAAGGAGTATATAAGTATGAATCTTATATTACTTGGCGCTCCCGGTGCCGGCAAGGGCACTCAGGCGGAGATCATCAGTGATCGTTTACAGATACCCACTATCTCAACCGGAAATATTATCCGTGAAGCGTTGAAAAGCGGTACTGAGATGGGACTCAAGGCAAAGGCATTCATGGAAGCAGGTCAGCTCGTTCCCGATGAAGTTGTCATCGGCATTATCAAAGAGAGACTTGCCAAAGATGACTGTCAGAAAGGATTTATCCTTGACGGCTTTCCGAGAACCATTCCTCAGGCTGAGGCTCTGGATAAAATGGGCATTGTCATTGACAAGGTAATTGATATCGAAGTCAAAGATGAGGCTATCGTAAAGAGAATGTCCGGACGCCGTGTCTGCGAAAAATGCGGAGCAAGCTATCACATGGAGTATAAAAAGCCCGCTGTTGACGGCGTATGCGACAGATGTGCAGGCACCCTTGTTCAGCGTAAGGACGACCACCCCGATACAGTAAATGCTCGTCTGGAAGTTTATCACAAGGAAACAGAACCCCTCAAAGATTATTATGCAAAGCAGGAAAAACTCTCTGTAGTGGAAGGTCAGGCTACGATCGAAGATACTACTGCACTGATCCTTAAAGCTGTTGAGGCATAATATATGGTGATTCTGAAAACATCCCGTGAGATCGCAAAAATGCGTCATGCGGGCAGAATTTCACAAAGAGCATTGCAGGCAGCAGGAAAAGCAGTCGAACCCGGTGTTTCGACTTATGAAATAGACTGTATAGTCCGTGAGTATATTGAGAAACAGGGGGCAGCCCCCTCGTTTCTCGGTTACGGCGGATTTCCGGCAAGTGCCTGTATATCTGTCAATAACGTGGTTATCCATGGCATACCCAGCAGGAATGAGATACTGAAACAGGGTGATATCGTCAGTATAGACGTAGGAGCGTATTTTGAGGGCTATCACGGTGACAATGCATGGACTTTTCCGTGCGGTGATATCTCCAAAGAGGCTCAAAGACTCATTGATACTACCCGTGAATCGCTGTTTGAGGGCATCAGGCAGGCGGTGGCAGGGAACAGGATCGGTGATATAGGTCACGCTGTACAGGAGTATGCCGAAGCACGCAGTTACTCGGTGGTAAGAAAATTTGTCGGCCACGGAGTAGGTGCGAAGCTGCATGAAGATCCCAGTGTACCGAATTACGGAATGTCCCATATGGGCGTTCGTCTGTTGCCGGGAATGACAATAGCCATTGAACCCATGATCAATCAGGGTGATTTTAAAGTAAGAATACTGAATGACGGCTGGACGACCGTTACGGTGGACGGAAAGTTATCGGCTCACTTTGAGCATACAGTGGCGATAACCCCCGACGGTGCGGTTATACTGACATCAGCAGATTGAGGTGAAAGTAAAAATGCAGCTTGTCAAAGGAATGGTCGTAAGGTCAAAGGCAGGTCATGACAAGGGCTGTTTTTTTGTTGTCGTGAAAGTCGAAAACGGCTTTGCCTATCTCGCAGACGGCAAACACAGAACGGTTCTTTCTCCAAAGAAAAAAAATCCTCTGCACTTGGCAGGGACGCAGACTGTTCTAAATGAACAGTCTTTATTAACCGACGGTAAAATTTGTGAGATAATTGCCGAATTCAGCGGCAGACTTGCTTAAATTGTTGACAAAAGGGACAAAAAGTGTTATACTCATAAAATGCTGTGTCCTTTTGTTTCGGGAGGTAATTATATTGTCAAAACAGGATGTAATCGAGGTCGAGGGTGTAGTAAAAGAGGCTCTGCCGAATGCCCAGTTCAAAGTGGAGCTTCCCAACGGTCATGTGATCCTTGCACATATCTCAGGCAAACTCAGGATGAATTTTATCAGGATTTTGCCCGGTGACAGTGTCAAACTGGAGATGTCGCCCTATGACTTGACAAAGGGCCGTATCACATGGCGCAGCAAGTAATTTTTCGAAAGGAATGATAACAAGATGAAAGTCAGACCTTCAGTAAAGAAAATCTGCGAAAAATGCAAGGTTATAAAACGCAAGGGCAAGATCATGGTTATCTGTGAGAATCCCAAGCACAAACAGCGTCAGGGCTGATAAAATTAAAATGGAGGTGCTACAATGGCACGTATTTCAGGTGTGGATTTACCAAGAGATAAAAGAATAGAGATCGGCTTGACATATATTTTCGGTATCGGCCGCAAGACTTCCAATGATATCCTTGCAGCAACAGGTGTCGATCCCGATACCCGTGTCAGAGATCTGACAGAGGACGATGTGGCTAAACTCAGGGACTATATCGACCATCACTGCCGTGTGGAAGGCGATCTCAAGCGTGATATCGCTTTTGATATCAAGAGACTGATCGAGATCGGCTGTTACAGAGGTGTCCGTCACAGAAAAGGTCTGCCCGTAAGAGGTCAGCGTTCCAAGACGAATGCTCGTACAAGAAAAGGTCCCAGAAAGACTATGGCCAATAAGAAGAAATAATCAGGGAGGAATTAACTGATGGCAGTTCAGAAAAGTGCAAAAAAGACGACTATCCGCAGACGCCGTGAACGCAAGAACATCGAAAAGGGTGCTGCACATATTCAGTCTACATTTAACAATACGATTGTTACAATATCGGATGTACAGGGCAATGCCGTATCATGGGCAAGTGCCGGCGAACTCGGCTTCAGAGGCTCCAGAAAGTCCACTCCGTTTGCTGCCCAGTCGGCAGCAGAAACAGCCGCAAAGGCTGCTATGGAGCATGGCATGAAGACCGTTGAAGTCTATGTAAAAGGACCGGGTGCAGGTCGTGAAGCTGCAATTCGTGCTTTGCAGTCGGCAGGTCTTGAAGTCAGCATGATCAAAGACGTTACACCGATCCCGCACAACGGTTGCCGTCCTCCGAAAAGAAGACGTGTATAAATTAATGGGAGGTACAGAAATATGGCAGTAAATAGAGATCCTATCTTGAAGAGATGCAGATATCTCGGCATCAGCCCCGCAGTTGTCGGTATCGCAAAGTCTTCCAACAGAAATCCCAACGCCAATTCCAGAAAGAAAGTTTCCGAATACGGCGTTCAGCTTAAAGAAAAGCAGAAACTCAAATTCATTTACGGTGTGCTTGAAAAGCCTTTCCATCATTATTTTGAGCTTGCTTCCAAAATGGAAGGTCAGGCAGGTAACAACCTGATCACCGTTCTGGAGTCAAGACTGGATAATATCGCTTTCAGAATGGGTATGGCTCTCACAAGAAGAGAAGCAAGACAGCTCGTTACTCACGGTCATTTCCTCGTAAACGGTCAGAGAGTAGACATTCCTTCCTACAGAGTAAAGGCAGGAGATGTGATCTCCCTCCGTGACAAGAGCAAGAGCAGTGCAAAATTCAAGGATATCCTTGAGCAGACCGGCGGCAGAACCACTCCGCTGTGGCTTGAAGTAAATAAAGAACAGCTTTCTGCAAAAGTTGTCCGTATGCCTTCCATTGAAGATGTGGACTATGAAGTGGCACCGCATCTCATCGTTGAATTGTACTCCAAGTGATCCGTTACCGTTTGGCATATCAAAAGCATCTTGGCGGTGATCCGCCTGAATATTAAGGAGGTTTAGCTGATGATCGAAATTCAAAAGCCAAGAATTGAAACGAAGGATCTGTCCGAAGACGGTAAATTTGGCAGATTTGTTGTCGAACCGCTTGAAAGAGGCTTCGGCAACACTCTCGGAAACAGCCTCAGAAGAGTGCTTCTCTCATCGCTTGAGGGTGTGGCAGTGACCTCGATCAAGATCGATGGTGTCCTGCATGAGTTTTCAACAGTTCCGGGAGTAAAGGAAGATGTTACCGAAATAGTCCTTAATATGAAACATCTGGTTGCCAAGCTCCATACAAACGGTCCCAAAACGGTGGAGATCAATGCCGAAGGTCCGTGTAAAGTGACGGCTGAATCTATCAAGAATGATGCAGAGGTAGAAATACTCAATCCGGAACTGGAGATCGCAACGCTCGGCGAGGGTGCCAAGCTCTATATGGAGATCACTCTCAACAAGGGCAGAGGCTATGTTTCTTCCGACAGAAACAAGGCTGAGCTTACGGGAAATTCGGGCAGCGTGATCGGTATCCTTCCGATCGACTCGATCTATACTCCTGTGATGAAGGTCAATTATACCGTTGAAAATACCCGTGTCGGTCAGATCACAGACTATGACAAGCTGACACTCGATGTATGGACAAACGGCGTGATCAGTGCACAGGAAGCCGTATCGCTTGCGGCAAAGGTCCTGACGGAACACCTTAATCTCTTTGTGAATCTTTCGGATAAGGGTACCAATACCGAAATTATGATAGAAGTGGACAACGAGGGCAAGGAAAAAGTCCTTGAAATGACAATAGAGGAACTTGATCTCTCGGTACGTTCCTTCAACTGCCTGAAACGTGCAGGCATCAATACAGTGGAAGACCTGATCAACAAGTCCGAAGAAGACATGATGAAAGTAAGAAATCTCGGAAGAAAGTCTTTGGACGAAGTGGTGGAAAAACTCAACTCTCTCGGTTTCCAGCTTCACGCTGACGAGGAATAATCATATATATCAAGTAATAAGGAGTGAATATCAATGCCCGGAACCAGAAAGCTCGGCAGAGAAACTTCTCACAGACTGGCAATGCTCAGAGGTCTTGTTACGTTCCTTCTCGAGAACGGCAGGATCGAAACAACTTATACCCGTGCAAAAGAAGTCAGTGCATTGGCTGAAAAGTGCATTACAAAAGCAAAAGTGGAAAATCTCCAGAACAAGCGTCAGGCCCTTGCCTTTATCACAAAGGAAGATGTCGTTAACAAGCTCTTCAAGGAGATCGCTCCCAAGTATGCCGATAAAAACGGCGGCTATACAAGAATCACAAAGATCGGTCCCCGCCGTGGCGATGCGGCTGAAATGGCTGTTATCGAACTGATCTGATAAAAAAATTTGACAGAGAACTGTAAGTCTTTTTCAGACTTGCAGTTCTTTTTTTGCTGTAATGACTAAAAAATAGCTGATTTTATTGTGTATATATACAAATTTTGCCTTTTGGTATAGTATTTTTGTTAAAATTCCTTTTTCCCCATTTACAAATTGTTAATTTTATTGTAATATAATATTAACGAATTATGTCTTGATGAAATCAAAGGGCATAATACAAAAATTTTTTTACAGAAAGAGGGAATTTTTCTATGGCAATGAAAAAACACGGTCTGTTCAGGAAAATCCTGAGTTCATTCCTTTCAGCGTCATGTGCACTGTCAATGGCGGCTGTCGGTACGACTCTTGCTTCTACAACAGCCAATGCAGCCGTCGCTCCGACAAGCGGCGATCCGTCCACGTTCTCATGGGATAATGCTACGGTTTACTTCCTGCTGATCGACCGTTTCAAAAACGGCGATACGTCAAACGACAATTCATACGGTCGTATGAAAACAGTGGCAGGCGACACCAGAGCGATGTTCCACGGCGGTGACTTTGCAGGTATCACCGAAAAAATCAATGACGGCTATTTCACCGATCTCGGTGTCAATGCCATCTGGATGACCGCTCCTTATGAGCAGCTCCACGGCTATATCCTCGGTGACGGCTTTGCTCACTATTCCTATCACGGCTACTATGTAACGGACTATACCGAAACGGATGCCAACTATGGTACCAAACAGGAATTCCAGACTCTGGTAGATACCGCTCACTCCAAGGGTATCCGTATCATCATGGATATCGTTATGAACCATGCAGGCTACAACAACATGATAGACATGAATGAGTACAATTACGGTACTCTCCTTGACGGCTGGAAACAGGTATATGATGCAGGCGATATCGCAAATTATCACAAGAAAATAGACTATGAAAGTGATGCTGCAGCATGGGGACGCTGGTGGGGCCCCGATTGGGTACGTTCAGGTTTACCGGGATATAACACAAGCGGTGAAGGTCCTTCCGAAATGGTCCAGTGTCTGACAGGTCTTCCCGACTTCCGTACAGAATCCTCCAAACAGGTCGGCATTCCTCAGTTCCTCCAGACAAAATGGAGCAAAGAAGGTACTCTTGACGCTAAAAAAGCAAAATACGGTACTTCCAATACAGTTACGGGATATATTTCCGATTGGCTTTCCGATTGGGTAAGAACCTACGGTATAGACGGTTTCCGCTGCGATACCGCCAAACACGTTGACAAGGCTTCATGGAATCAGCTCAAAACCAAATGCGTTGCCGCTCTCAAAGAGTGGAAACAGGCTAACCCCACAAAGAAAATGGATGACCTCGATTTCTGGATGACCGGCGAATGCTGGGACTGGAATATCGGCTACGGCAAAGACGCTTACTTTACACAGGGCGGCTTTGACTCCATGATCAACTTTGAAACAACGGGTGCAGGCTTGCTTGCATCAAGCAAAATTGCCGGTGTATATCAGAACTATGCAGACAAGATCAACTCCGATCCGAGCTTCAATGTTCTTTCCTACATTTCTTCACACGACTCTACACTTGCAAGACCGAGTGATATGTATTACATCGGTTCTGCATTCCTCCTCATGCCCGGCGGCGTTCAGATTTATTACGGTGATGAATCAGCCCGTCCTTTCGTATCCGGCATTCCGAATGACGGTAACGGCGGTGCAGGTCACTCCCTCAGAAGTGACATGAACTGGGGCGAAAATACAGACCTCGTCGCTCACTGGGGTATTGTCGGACGTTTCCGTAACAGTCATATTGCAGTCGGTGCAGGTGCCAACATAGCTTTGACAGCTTCCAGCGGTATCGCTTTTGCAAGAACCTATGACAAGGGAATCAACGATAAAATTGCAGCCGTTATCGATGCAAGCGGCTCTGTTGAAATAGACGTTTCTGCCATCTGGGCAAACGGCACAACACTTGAAAACTTCTATGACGGTACAACAGCAGTTGTAACAGGCGGCAAGGTTACATTCAGTGCAGGTGCTCACGGTACGATCCTGATTCAGGAGCCTGACGGCGAAAGAGGTACAGTAACCGTTCAGCATATCAATCAGGACACAGGTGCCGTTATCAAGACAGACATGGTTTCCGGTCTTGTAGGCGAATCCTACAGTGTATCTGCCGATGCAGAACTCACAAAGACTTATGACCTCGTGAAAACAGAAGGCAAGACATCAGGCAAATTCTCAGCAGACGGTGCAACCGTTAAATTCTATTATCATCTTGATACTTCCAAATTCGGTACGATCACTATCACACATATCGACGCAGCCACAGGCGAATCAATCGCACCTTCCGAAACCATTACAGGAAAAGTAGGTGCAAGCTATTCCGCTGAACCGGTCGATGTCAAGAACTATGAAGTAGACCTTGCGGCTTCCACGAATACGAGCGGTACTTTCAAATCGGGTACAGATATCAAAGTTGTATTCAAATATAACTATGTTGAACCCACAGGTCTGACGGTACACTACTACAATGCAAGCTGGAGCAAGGTAAGTGTCTATGCTTATGACAAGGCTGGAACAAAGCAGTATGCAGGTGCATGGCCGGGTACAGCGATGACAAATGACGGCAGCGGCTGGTGGTCATACAATTTCTCTGATATAGAGGATGCTCTTGTTATATTCAACGACACAGGCACAAGTCAGGAACCCGGACGTATGCAGCCCGGTTACAGTGTAAGCGGCGAAGTATGGATCAAAGACGGCAAGCCTCAGTCAGCAGGCAAAGTAAAAGTTATTTACAAGGGTTCCGACGGCACATCTCTCGGTTCCGAAACGCTCACAGGTCTGACAGGCGAAACTTATACAACGACTGCAAAGACATTCAGCGGCTATACACTTTCCTCCACTCCTTCCAATGCAACAGGTACATTTGCGGCAACTACCATCACTGTCACTTATGTTTATGATTCCGATGTACCTCCTCCGGATCCTCTCACAAACAAATCCAAACTTTCCGCAACATCCATAGACCTCGGCAAATCCATTACGGCAACGGCTGCTGCATCAGGCGGTACAACACCTTACAAGTATGCATTCTTCTACAAGCTGAAATCACAGTCCACATGGACAAAAGTAAAAGATTACAGCACAACAAAAACTGCTACGTTCACTCCCTCCAAGGCAGGAAAATATGAGGCTTGTATCAAAGTCAAAGATGCCAATAATACGGAAGCAAAGAAATATATTGACTTTGAAGTAAAGAATTCTCCTCTCACCAACAAGTCGACCATTTCCGCAACTAAGATTGCTCTGGGCAGCACGATCACAGCAAAGGGTGCAGCCACAGGCGGTACCACTCCGTATAAATTCGCTTATTACTACAAGCAGAAGTCACAGTCAAGCTGGACAACAGCCAAAGACTTCAGCACAACGACCTCTGTTTCCATCAAGCCTGCAAAGGCAGTTGCTTATCAGATCTGTATTAAAGTAAAGGACAATACAGGCACTATTGCAAAACTGTATTTCGATGTTACTGTCGTACAGCCCGTTACGAATACTTCCAAGCTTTCCGCAACTTCTGTTGCAGAAGGCAAGTCCGTTACGGTGACCTGCTCTGCAACAGGCGGTACAGGATATTATAACTATGCTGTACTTTACAAGAAAGATTCACAGTCCAAGTGGACAATGGCTCAGGATTACAGTTCCAATGATACTGTCACGATTAAACCCACATCCACAGGCACATACAATGTATGTATCAAAGTAAAGGATACCAACGGCACGGAAGCAAAGGTATATATTGACTTCAAGGTAACGGCTCAGACAGCCCTTGCCAATACTTCAACCGTTTCTTCCACTTCTATCGTAAAGGGCAAGAGCGTTACGGTCACCTGTTCTGCAACAGGCGGTGCAGGCTCCAATAAATATGCCGTTTACTACAAGAAGTCCACTGCTTCCTCATGGACAGAGCAGCAGTCTTTCGGCACCAATACAAAAGTTACCCTGACACTTTCCTCAGCGGCTGTATATGACATCTGCACGAAAGTCAAGGATTCCAAGGGCACGATCTCCAAGAAGTATTTCTCGGTTGCTGTTAACAATTCGACAGCTACTCTCAAGAATACTTCCACAGTAAGTGCAACTTCTGTTTCCAAGGGTACGAAAGTTACCATCAAGGGTGCAGCTTCAGGCGCTACGGATGAAGTTACCTATCAGTACGCTTACAAGATCGAAGGCGACAGCAATTACACCATTATCAAGAATTATACGTCTTCGACCTCTGCAACATTTACTCCGTCCACAGCAGGCAAATATATTGTAAGAGTTATCGCACAGGATATGAAACCTTCCTACGCTGTCAAGACACTCTATGTCACAGTAAAGTAATTTAAAAATTCGGCACTCCGTACACTGTATCGGTGTATGGGGTGTTTTTTTTGTTTCAAAACTATAAATGGGCAAATTCCGAATTCTTTGTGAAACTGCACAATATTCGCAAGTCCCCGACCTCTCCACCACCGCCTGCGGCGGCGGTTCCCCTCTCCTTACGAAGGAGAGGCAAGAGTGACTTCCACAAGTCATCAACTGACCGCAAGGCAAAAAGTTGGCTTGCCTCCCCTGATTTCAGGGGAAGTGCCGAGCGTAGCGAGGCGGAGAGGTTAAATGCGGCGACAGCCGCATAGACGTTTTTTTGTGCAGCTTTCAAATTTGCTCATTTATAGTTTCAAAAAATATTTTAAAAAGATATTTCATATTGCAGTGAAGTGTGGTATAATAAAAGCGATTATCAAAATATAAACAACTTGGAGATGTGATTCTTAATGTATGAATTTACCAAAAAGACGATATGCGACGGCGTATCATTTGGCAATATAAAAGATGACAGATTTAAAAGAGGGCGTATCAATGCAACGCTTGTGATGCCTCTGGACAGAAAAACGGCAGCGGCAAATGCCCTGCTTTCATGCGTTCTCACACGTTCCTGCAAAAAATATCCCGATTTTACTTCGCTCAACAGAAAATTGGATGAACTTTACGGAGCGGCATTGTATCCGTCAGTGAACAGATTCGGCGATCTGCAGACAGTGACGATCAGTGTATCGGGACTCGATGACAGATATTCCCTTGACGGAAAGTCGATCTCGTCTGAGATCACGGAATTGCTGTGTTCGATACTTTTCGAACCCAATATCACGGACGGACATTTTCTTGAAGAAGACTTTGAACAGGAAAAGAGACAGCTTCTTGAAAATATAGATGCGGAATTCAATGACAAGAGAGCCTATGCCATCAACAGATGTATTGAGATCATGTGCAGGGATGAGCTTTTTTCCATCAGCAGATTCGGCAGTCGTGAAGAGGTTGCTGCTCTGACACAGGAACAGATCTATAAAGCATGGAAAAATATGCTCGACAGTGCGAGGGTAGAGTTGTGTATGCTGGGAAGTGCTCCTTATGAAAAGACTCTTGCAGGATTCAGAAAATACTTTGACGGCAAGCCCAGAAAGATCACAGGCTCTACAAAAGTGATATCGGAAGTCGGAGAAGTAAAGCGGATCGTCGAAACGGAAGAGATCGTGCAGTCAAAGCTGGTCATGGGATTCAGGTGTGCCTGTCCGAAAACGATCAGGGAAAGGATCGCCAATTCGCTGATGTCGATCATACTGGGGGGAACACCTACCTCAAAGCTGTTTCAGAATGTCAGGGAAAAGCAGAGTTTATGCTATTACTGTGCAAGCCGTGTGGATAATAACAAGGGCATTATGCTCATCGACAGCGGCGTTGAAACGGATCATATCGAAAAGGCTGAAAACGCCATTATGGAGCAGATCAATGCATTCGTTCACGGAAATGTCACTGATGAAGAACTGAATTCCGCCAAAAAGGCGTTGAAAAATGTGATCATATCCACGCTTGACAACCTGATCGCCATGCACGGCTGGTATATCAGCGGAACGCTCAGTACATTTCTGGCATCTCCTGTCGAGGAAGCCGATATCGCTGACAGCATCACAAAGGATGAAGTGATAGAGCTGGCAAAAAAAATAAAGCTCGATACCGTATTTTCGCTGATAGGAAACTGATTGTTTGGAGGAAAATTTTATGGGATTTGAGATAATAGAGAATAAACGTCTTGGGGAAAAATATTACAGGCTTCATCACAGATCAGGACTTGTGATCAATGTATTTCCGAAAGAGGGATTCAATTCCGCTTATGCCATCATAGGAACGAATTTCGGTTCTGTGAACAACCATTTTATATCCGACGGCAAAGAGATCAGAGTGCCTGACGGAACGGCACATTATCTGGAACATAAGCTGTTTGAAAGTGAAGAAGGAGATGCATGCCAAAACGGGTGCGATGGCAAATGCCTATACATCTTTTGAAAAGACCTGCTATTTGTTTTCCTGTACGGAGAATTTCAAAGAATCGCTGGAGATCCTGCTCGATCTGATACAGTCACCGTATTTTACTCCTGAGACCGTTGCAAAGGAACAGGGCATTATCAGTCAGGAAATCAAAATGTATGATGACAGTGCGGACTGGCGTGTCATGATGAATTTATATCAGGCAATGTATCACAACAATCCGATCAACAGGGATATTGCAGGCGATGTGGAAAGTATAGCGAAGATCACTCCCGAAATTCTCTATGAATGCTATCATGCCTATTATAATCTTCATAATATGGTTCTGAGCATCGCAGGAAACGTATCCCCGTATGATGTGCTTGAAATAGCTGACCGTAAGCTGAAGGATTCTCCGCCTGTCGAAACACGGAGCATATTCCCTGATGAGCCGTATGAAGTCAAGGAAAAGTATGTGGAACAGAAACTGCCTGTTGCAGTACCGACCTTCTATCTTGGCTTCAAGGAGAAGGCATCCGATGAAATGCCGACACTGAAGGAACTTGTGTGTACGGATATACTTCTGGAGGCATTTGCAGGCGACGGTTCGGAACTGTACAGGGAAATGCTGGATCAGAAGCTGATCAATTCCACTTTTGGAGCGGATTATCTTGCAGGCAGAGGCTATCGTGCCGTGATGTTCGAGGGAGAGACACATTCGCCGTCGGAGGCGGCAAACGCTATATGTGCAGGTGTCAGAAAACTCAAGGAAAAAGGCATTTCCAGAGAGGATTTTGAAATTGCAAGACGTTCTTTATACGGCAGACTGATCTCAGGTCTTGACAGCCTTTCTTCAACAGCCAATCAGCTCATAGACCTTGAATTTGTCGGCAAGACACTCTTTGATCAGGTAGAGGTGATTGCCAACATCACATTCGAAGATGTCTGCGAAAGACTCAAAGATCAGCTTGATCCCGAAAATATTTCGCTTTCCGTTATCAGGGGCATAGATGACTGACAGGGGGAAATATATGTATAATGTGCAGTTTCCCGGATTGAATTTGAATTTTCATATTGATCCTGTTGCGTTTTCGATAGGGGATTTCAATATATATTGGTACGGGATGATCATAGGTGCAGGCTTTATGCTTGCACTTGCTTTTGCATTGAGAGTGCTGAAGGATTTCGGCATCCAATCGGACAGCTTTATAGACTGCGTGATCATGGGCTTTCTGTTCGGCATCATCGGGGCAAGGCTTTATTATGTCCTGTTCGGGTGGGAGTATTATTCGCAAAATCCAAGTGAAATATTCGCCATACACAACGGAGGACTTGCCATATACGGCGGAGTGATCGGCGGACTTCTGGCAGGCGGCATTACGGCAAAAATTAAAAAAGTGCCTGTATATGCGGCATTTGATATAGCCGTCATGGGCTTTCTCATCGGTCAGGGTATCGGCAGATGGGGCAATTTCGTCAATCAGGAGGCTTTCGGCACTGAAACAGACCTGCCTTGGCGAATGGTCAGCGAAAATACAAATAATATCGGCGTGCACCCGTGTTTTTTATATGAGTCGATATGGTGTTTATTGGGATTTGTACTGCTGTATCTTTTCAGCAGAAAATACAGAAAGTATGACGGACAGATATTTTTAATGTATCTTGTCTGGTACGGCTTTGAAAGAATGTTCGTGGAGGGACTGCGTACAGACAGCCTTTATATATTCAATTTAAGGGTGTCACAGATATTGGCAGGCTTGACAATGCTCATCGGAATTGTGCTTTTGATTATATTCAGGAAAAGAACGTCAAAAGCTGTTGATATTGAAGTGAAAGAAGAAAATATTCCAGAAGAAAAAAGTGGATTAACGGAAAGTATTAGTAATTATAGTAAATATTTAGAAGGAGAAAATATTAAAGATTTAAAAATTGATGAAAATGAAAGAAATCAAAGTATTAAAGAAGAGAATTTAGATGATAATAAAAATATGGAAGACTTAATTAATAATATTATAATGGATGATAATCTTATAAAAATTGATAGTAATAATCATAGCAATGGAAGTATTTTAATAAATGATAATTATAATTCTGATAGAAAAAATAGAAAAACTCCAAATAATAAAAATTTATATCTTGCCGTCGCTCACGTCGGTTTCCTCGCCCGTGTGACCAAGATCATTCAGCACGAGCCTGCCGTCCGTCTTTTCAGCAATAGCCGATATTGCCTTGAATGCCGATTGGCAGGCTTGCCATTGCTTGTCGTCGGTGAATATCGCGGGGCGTTCCTCCGCCGCGACATACTTTGCGCAGGGAACGGAAATATACTTCATATGGGAATTTTCCTCTCCCTGTCCGGAATTGCGTATAAGAAATACCGGGTTGTAGCTTCCCTGCGTGACCGACACAGTGCCGTCGCTTTTTCTTGCAACGCTGAGAG
>CAMHPW010000013.1 GCA_946187095.1 uncultured Clostridia bacterium
GGGATAATAAGATCAAAAGATTCATTGAGAACATAGGGACGCAGTCTCTGCACGATATTCTTAAAAATGAGATTGCAGGTGATCGTATTGATGATAATATCGAAAAGGAGTGAAATGCCGAGTTTTCTTTTTTGTCTGAAGGCAAGGCACAAAACCGTTATGACGATCCATAAAACTGCCCATTGTCCGAGAAATGTGATGCAGGGCATGAGTTTGTCGAGAAAAGGGGTTCTCATTTTCTGGATAGCGTTGAGGACTGCAAATTCCCATTCCATAAAAAATCTCTCCTGTCAGAATGCCGCATAGTCATCGGTTTGACAGAAGGCATTCTCTATATGATTGATATGTATCGCTGCTGTGCCGCAGATAACTTCGATGATATCAAAACGTGGCTGTAAATCCGTCGGATTTTCATCAAGATAAACAGCGGCTGTTTTAAGGATACGTTTTTGTTTGCGGCTGTCAACGGCTTCGGACGGCTTTGTGAGGGAATTTTTGTTTCTTGTCTTGACCTCCGCAAAGACGATATCATCGGAATTTTTCATGATAATATCAATTTCGCCGTAACGTGAATGATAATTTTTACAAACGAATTCATAGCCGTTGGAAATGTAATAAGCAAGGGCAATATTTTCACCCATGTCACCTGTCGATTTAGCTGTCATTTTGGTTGTCCTTGAGGAGTTTTTTCAGAAATGACGGGCGGTGTATCTCACAGGTGCCGAATTCAAGTATTTTTTCACGGTGCAGTTTGGTGCCGTAGCCCTTGTGCTGTTCAAAGCAGTATTCGGGATATTTCTGAGCCATGTCAAGCATAAGTCTGTCACGGGTGACTTTGGCAAGGATCGAGGCAGCGGCAATGCTGTGTGAAAGGGAATCTCCCTTGACAATGGCAACGCTTGGAATGTTATTGAAATTCGGGGTTTTGTTGCCGTCAACGAGGATGAAATCGGCTTTTATTGAAAGTCCCTCAACGGCACGTTTCATGGCAAGCATGGCGGCATTGAGAATATTGAGTTTTTCGATTTCGTCAACGCCTGCAAAAGCGATATGATAAGCAAGGGCATTTTCCTTGATTTTATCAAAAAGTTCTTCACGCTTTTTGGCGGAGAGCTTTTTGGAATCGTTCACGCCCTCAACGGTAACGCCTTCGGGGAATATGACGGCAGCGGCACATACGGGACCTGCCAAAGGACCTCTGCCTGCTTCATCAACGCCGCATATATTCTGATAGCCCTGTGAAAGATATAATTTTTCATAGGCAAGCATATCGATCTCAGATTCTGACATTTTTACACTCCTCTGCTTTATCAAGAGTTATTTTGCCCAGAGTGGCATTTCTGAATTCATCAAGAACAGCGGCAGCGGCACGTTCCGTATTGATCTCACCGCCTGATATGAGCATACCACGTTTTTTTCCGACCAATTCCAGAATTTCATAGCCCTGTAAATTTTCAATTTCGGCACTTTCAAGTTTATATCTTGCACATAGCTTGTCAATATTGTTGTCACGCAGATATTCAAGCAGTCTGCCTGCAAGGTGTTCGGTGTCCAAAATCTCATCTTTCACGGAACCGATATAAGCCAATTTTTCGCCGACATTTTTGTCATCGAATTTATGCCATAATACACCGGGGGTATCGAGCAGATCAAAGCCCTTTCCGATGGTGAACCACTGATTGCCACGGGTAACGCCGGGACGGTCTTCGACTTTGGCACGGTTTTGTTTTGCCATTTTATTGATGAAAGAGGATTTGCCGACATTGGGGATGCCGACGATCATGACTTTGATCGTTCTGCCCGTCATGCCCTTGTCTTCCCATGACTTGATCTTATCGGCAAGGAGAGTTTTGACTGCAGGAATGAACATATTCAAGCCCCTGCCTGTTTTGCAGTCAACGGCAACGGCATCAATGCCTCTTTCTTTGAAGGCACTGATCCATTTTTTTGTTTCGACGGGGTCAGCCATGTCACATTTATTGAGAATGACCATGCGGGGCTTGTTGTTGATAATGCCACGCAGATCGGGATTACAGCTTGAATAGGGTACACGGGCATCAAGCAGGATCGCCACGGCATCAATGAGCTTGAGCTGGGACTGAATTTGCCGTCCGGTTCTGGTCATGTGACCGGGAAACCACTGTATATTTTTGAGTTCTTCCATATTTTCACCTGATTATGAATTATAATAGACTGTTCCGAACTTGTCGAAGGGGGCAAAACGGAACTGAGCCTTGCCGATAATATTGTTGACGGGGATCAGACCGATATCTTTGCTTCTGCTGTCGAGAGAGCCTTCACGGTTGTCGCCCATGACAAAGACATAGCCTTCGGGGATGATATGATCGTAATCTTCGAGTGAAATGGAATTGGAAAGCTGTCTTGTTCTGCCCTTGATATAGGGTTCATACTGCACAACGCCGTCAACGATGACTTCATTGGTGTCATAATTGATGTCAAGACGCTGACCGCCTACGGCAATGACTCTTTTGATAATGGGATCGCTGTAGACATTTCCGTGACTGATGATGATGATATCACCGTTTTGGGGGGTGTACATGAAATTGGTGACGAGCAGTCTGTCCTGATCCTGCAGGGTATCCGTCATGGAGCTGCCGCTGACGGTGACCTGTCTCACAAAGAATGTGAGTATGAGCAATACAGCGATCAGTGCAGTAAAGACAGCCCCTGCCATTTCAAAGGCAAATTCCGACAGACTGATAGTATCTTTAGCGGATTTTTCTTTTGCAGTCACTAATGATTTGTGTGCAACGATTTTATCTTTTTCTTCCATAACGATTTTCCTTTCTTTATATAGTGCCGAAACGGGGCAGGGGAGCAAGGCGGCAAAATGCCTTTCCGATGATATTCTGCACAGGGATGATATCGACCAGAGCGGAACGGCTGTCGGTAGAATTTTCACGGTTGTCGCCCATGACGAAGACATAGCCTTCGGGAATGATCAGGTCGGTATTTTTGACGGGCATGGACAGCTTGATCGTATGCCCTTTGATATAGTCCTCATAAAGCAGAACGCCGTCAACGAAAACCTCGCCGGAGTCATAGTTGATCGTCAGCCGCTGACCGCCGACAGCGATCACTCTCTTTATCAGCATAGTATCAAGTTTTGCACCGTGAGTGATGACAACGATATCTTTCGGTCGGGGTTCATACATGAAAGTCCATACAGCGAGTCTGTCATTATTTTGCAGAGTATCGTTCATGGAAGAGCCGTCCACAGTGACCTGTCTGCAAAAGAAAGTGATAAAGAGAAATACTGCCAGAAGGCATTTCAGGAAAAATTCGAGTATGTCGAATATGGATTTTCCGAGAGTTTCTTTCTTTTTTTCAGGCATTTCAATGCACCTCTGATAATTGGCTGACAGGCTTTCCGAGCATACTGAACGGATAAACGAAGCATTCCGCCCTGCCGATGACCTGTTTTGTACTGATGATCTCTCCGACACGGAAATAGCCGTTTTCGGAGCTGATCCCTGTGACAAGGATATGATCTTCGGGAATTTTCATATCTTTGAGAACTGTCTGAAGCTCCTCCGAAGAGAAGTAATTTTTGTTCTGATAGGTGATGCAGTTGGCAAAGCTGTTTTTATCCGAACCGACGGAAACGGTCTCACCCGAAAAAGCAGCGACCTGTCCGAGAAAGGCAGAATAGCCGTCGGAAACGGTGATCCGGTCGCCCGGTTCAGGGGAATAGCCGACTGAAGAGACAAGTACGGCTGCATTTTTCATTCCGTATTGGCTATTGACATAGAAGGACGATACCCTGAAAATGACCGTGAACATGAACACAAAGCCGTACAGCAGCAGGATCACGGCATACAGCCATTGGAAAGATGTACGGAGAAGGACTTTGTCATCATGGGAATCTCTTTTTTTCTGTAAAGTGTCATGTTTTCTCATCAGCGAACACCCCTTTTTAATTAGGAATGAGGAATTAGGAATGAGGAATTTCCGGTTTCTGATTTTTCATTGTTCATTTCTCATTCCTCACTCCTCATTCCTCATTCCTCATTCTTCACTCCTCATTGAAAAAAAGGGACAAAACGACACGGTCTTGTCCCTTTTCACTCAGATGATTATTTGATCTGCTCTTTAACCTTGGCAGCCTTGCCGACTCTGTCACGCAGATAATAGAGCTTGCTCCTGCGGACACGACCTTTTCTGACTACCTGAACAGATACAACATTCGGGGAATGTACGGGGAAAACTCTCTCCACGCCGACACCGTAGGATACACGGCGGACGGTGAAAGTTTCAGCGACACCGCTGCCTTTTTTGGCGATAACGGTACCCTCGAACATCTGTACTCTTTCCTTGTCGCCCTCACGGATTTTTACACCGATCTTGATGGTGTCACCGATCGAAAACTGAGGAATTTCAGTTTTAAGAGAGCTTTCTGCAATTTTCTTCAATGCGTCCATTTTAAGAACCTCCTGTTATTTAAGACATTCGTGCTTTTGCAAAGCAGAGGACTGCCCGTTTGAAAGTACGGCACAAAAGCCGAGCTTTTAACCCCATCACAAGTGACGGTATCAAAGACTTGTATATTATAACACACAAATTCCGCTTATGCAAGCCTTTTTTCAATCCTTGTCAAAAAATTTTGAGTGGATAGCGGCAACGGCTGCATCGGCATCTTTTTCGTCAATGAGAACGGAAACTTTGATCTCACTTGTGGAGATCATGCGGATATTGATCTGAGCATCATAGAGAGCCTCGAACATTTTGGTAGCAACACCTGCATGGCTTTCCATACCTGCACCAACGATAGATATCTTAGCCACTTTGTCATCAGCGGAAACAGACTTGCCGCCTACTACATTGATATATTCTTCCATAGCGGCAACGGCATCTTTCATGTTGTCTTTAGCGACTGTGAAAGAGATGTCTTTTGTGCCGTCACGACCGATGGACTGGAGAATGATATCCACGTTGATGCCCTTTGCAGCGAGCTTTGAGAACATCTTGAAAGCAAAGCCCGGCACATCGGGTACACCTACGACTGAGATTCTTGCCACGTTGGTATCTTTAGCGACACCGCTTATCAACATTTTTTCCATTTTAGCTGCCTCCTTGACAATAGTACCGGGTGCTCTTGTAAGACTGGAAAGCACCTCAAGTTCGATATTATATTTTTTAGCCATTTCAACGCTTCTGTTATTGAGGACCTGTGCACCGAGAGTAGCGAGTTCCAGCATTTCGTCATAGGAGATGTACTGGAGTTTCTGTGCATTTTTGATCTTTCTGGGATCGGCGGTATAAACGCCCTCAACGTCTGTATAGATCTGGCAAAGATCGGCGTGCATAGCGGCGGCAATTGCAACGGCACTTGTATCGGAACCGCCTCTGCCGAGAGTTGTCACATCTTCATAGCGGTTCACGCCCTGAAAGCCTGCCACAACAACGATATTGTTTTTGTCGAGTTCCTTTTCGATACGGTCGGTCTTGACTCTCTTGATCCTTGCGGAAGTGTAGGCTGAAGAAGTCTGGAAACCTGCCTGCCAGCCGAGAAGGGAGATAACGGGGCAGCCGAGTTTTTCGATAGCCATGGCTAAAAGTGCGATAGAGATTTGTTCACCTGCTGCAAGCAGCATATCTTTCTCACGCTTTGAGGCATCGGGATTGATTTCATTCGCCTTGTCGATAAGGTCATCGGTCGTATCGCCCTGTGCAGACACGACGACTACAACTTTATTGCCTTTTTTGTAGGTGTCGGTGACGATTCTTGCCACGTTGAAAACTCTTTCAGCGTTGGCAACGGAACTGCCGCCGAATTTCTGTACGATCAGACTCATTTTCTTTCCTCCAATATGATATATTACAAATCCGAAATACGGATTTTTGACAAAACCTGAATGCCGTCATTTTCGAGAGCAGACAGGGCATTTGTCTGTTCGGCAACGGTCATTTCATCTGTCGCAAAGGCAAATTCATTTTCGGGAGCATTTGCCTTGACGATCACACGGGCATTTCTGAAAAGTGCGGAAACTTTACTGAGAACGGTCTGTTTGTCAAGTTCACTGCACACTCTTATATATATGGGGTAAACGGTCTCTTCATACGGCTTGACGATAGAGCCGTCACCGTCTTTCCAGTAGAGATATTTTCTTGCCTTGAGATGTTTCACGCAGTCGATGATATCGGCTACAACGGCACTTGCTGTGGGCAGTTTGCCTGCACCCTTGCCATAGAATACAACGTCGCCGGTGGAATCGCCTCTGACGAGGATGCCGTTGAAAACGTCATCCACATTGGCAAGCTGACTGTTTTTCTCGATAAACATGGGTTCCACGGTGATATCGAGCTTGCCGTCATCCAATCTTTTGACCTGACCGATGAGCTTGATGACACCGCCCCATGAAGCCGCATAAGCCACATCTTCAAGGGCTATCTTGGAAATGCCGCTTGCATGGACATATTCGGGATAAACGTGTTTGCCGTATGTAAGAGAGGCAAGAATACATATCTTACGGCAGGCATCATGACCTTCCACATCGGCAGTCGGATCCTTTTCCGCATAGCCGAGCGTTTGAGCCATTTTGAGAGCATCTGCAAATGACATATTTTCCCTGATCATCTTGGTAAGGATAAAGTTGGTCGTGCCGTTAAGAATACCTGCAATTTCAATGACATCATTGGCGGCAAGACACTGGCTGATCGGTCTGATAATAGGGATACCGCCGCCGACACTTGCTTCAAAAAGATAATTGGCATTGTTTTCTTTGGCAATTTTAAGAAGTTCGGCACCCTTTGTGGCAACGAGTTCTTTATTGGAAGTAACAACGCTTTTGCCTTTGAGAAGACATCTCTTTGTAAAGTCATAGGCAGGATTCACGCCGCCCATCACTTCCGCAACGACTTTCACTTCATCGTCATTGAGGATATCTTCAAAATTCTTTGTAAATTTGTCTGCAAAGGGACTGTCGGGGAAATCTCTGATATCAAGAATATATTTGATGGCAATTTCCTCTTTGGCACGTTTGGCAATGCTTTCAACGTGCTGAGAGAGGACTTCGACCACTCCCGAACCGACTACACCATGTCCCATTACTGCAACCTGTACCATAAAATTAAAACTCCTTTTTTTTTAATGAGGAATGAGGAGTGAGGAATGCGGAATAGTTCTCGCCTGATTTTTTTTGCTCATCATTTCTCATTTTTATTAAACTACGATGTCAGGAATACCTTTCAATTTATTCCTCATTCCTAATTCCTAATTCCTCATTTTATTCATCGTCATCATCGTCACCGCTGTCGCCGCCGTTGTCATCATCGTCATCGTTGTCGTTGTCATCATCGTCATCGTTGTGATCATTATTGTTATAATTGTGACTTGGCGTATAATACGGATTATAGCTTGAATAGCCGGGCATATTGTCGCTTGTATAGTAGCCGACACCTACCTGACTGCCGACATTGTAATTGGTAAGAAGTCCGCTGGATTTGAGATAGTTGTGTTTTTCGACTTCGCCGCCGAGTTCAAATTCCTTGGGTTCTTTATCTTCAAGGAATTCCTGCATGATATCTTTCCAGAGGATATGGACTTTACTTTGTTCGTCAATAGCGATACTGGAATGAATATCATGACCTGTCCAGATACCTGCTACTGTATAGGGTGATGCACCCATGAACCAGTTATCAAAAGCAAAGTCAGTTGTACCGGTTTTGCCGATAATATCCCAGCCGGGTATCGCCGCACGGAAACCGAGGGCTTCTGTACCGGAGTTGACAACGTCATGTAACATTCTGTTCATGATGGTGGACGTTTCCGTAGAAATAATATGGTCTGCACGTCCTCTGTCACGGTTATCGAGAATGACATTGCCCTCATGGTCTGTCACATAGTAGAAAGTGTAAGGCTCATAGCAGTAACCGCCGTTGCAGAAGATCTGATAGCCTGCCGTCATTTCTTCGATAGTAGTACCGCCGTGGAAACCGCCGATGGCAAGACCTGCTTTATTCTGACTGTCCTTTTCGGGATCGAGATGTTTGAAGTGAAGCTTTTGCGTGAGGAAGTTGTAGCTTGTATCAAGACCGATCTCTTTCAGAACGGAAACGGCAGTTGCATTTGTGGAGAGATTCAAAGCTCTGTTGAAGGGGATATCGCCGTAATAGGAGTTATACCAGTTGGACGGTCCCGAAACGTAATGACCGTCGACCATGTCCCATTCATAATCGGGGCGGTCTGAAACAAGGGAAGTATAGTTGATCAGTTTCTGATCAAGGGCAATAACGTAAGAAGAGAGGGGTTTGATCGTAGAACCCGGCTGTAAAGCCGACTGACTGCAGATATCCCAGAGAAGTCTGCCGTCATGTTCCTGTCTGCCGCCGACAGTCGCACGGATACGTCCGTCAAAGTCCATCATGACATAGGCGACCTGCAAAGTCGGATCGGTAGGAGTCTGCCATTCACGGATATGTCTTTCGGCAATTTCCTGAGCCCTTGTGTCAATGGCACTGTAAATGCTCAGACCTTTGCTGTAGATCATATCTTCGGCTTCACTGGAAGTGATGTGGAATTCTTTCTGGAGAGCCTGTGTGACATCTCTGAAAAGTCTGTCATCATACCAGCCCCAGTCGCCGCTGTCGTCATCATCGGAATCCACGATATAGCCGACAAATTTGAGATCATTGGATTCCAGTCTTGCATCAAGATATTCCTGATAGGTGAGCATTCCCTGATCCATCATTTCCCAGAGAACAGCATTTCTTCGTTTGGCATTGTTTTCGGGATACATGAGGGGATCGTATGCATAGGGATTCTGTGTAATGCCTGCAATAGCGGCACATTCGACAACATCGCAGTCACGGATATCTTTATTGAAGTAGAGATTTGCCGCCGACTGAACACCACGGCAGCCGCTTCCGTAATTGACGAGGTTGAGATAAGTTTCGATAATATCGTCTTTGGAATAGGCTTTTTCGAGCTTGAAGGCACGGAAAATCTCCCTGAATTTACGGTTGATACTGTTTTCATTGTCATCGGTGAGGTTCTTGATGAGCTGCTGGGTAATGGTAGAGCCGCCGAACTGTGAACCGCCCGTGGCAAGAGTAAGGATCGCACCGCCTGTTCTTTTGAGGTCAATGCCGTTATGCTCACGGAAACGCTTGTCTTCAATGGCGATCTGAGCATTTATCATTTGCTGGGGGATATCCTGATATTTTACCCAGACACGGTTTTCAACGGAATAGAGCTGGGTATATTCCTCCCATTCCTGAGTGTCATAGTTCTGGACATAAATTTTGCTCGTCTGATTGAGAGTGATGGTATCGAGATTGATATTGAGGGGTTCGTTGGCGATACCGATGATATAGAACATCAGAGACAAGCCTATGACGATCCCCGTGACGACACACGCAAGCAGGACGGAAAAGAAAATCCTGCCCAAAAATCCGAAAACGCTGCCTGTTGCTGACAATACAAGGTCAAGTATCGAAGGGGCAGCCTCATCTTTATACTTGTTGATGTCGGTTTTTCTCATGTTTCAAAAAAGCCTCCCGTAGAATATTTTTCAAAATCATCTGTTCTATTATAACACAAATTCGGCAAAATGGAATCATTTTTTTTTAAAATCAAAAAATGAATCAAAATATCTATGAATTTATCAAAAAAATTGCGGAATACCCGAATAAAACTGTTATAATTTCTAAAAATAAAAGGAGAGAGGAGAGGGATAAAATGAAAAAACTGATGGCAATCACGGGAAGCATACTCCTGATATGTATTGTGATAACGGCAGTGTATGCCCCGCAGGGAACGGCAGTGCCGCCTGCACAAGAGGAAATGTCACAGGTATCTCAGACGGGTACAGCGGAAAAATACAGGCTGTCCGTATTTGAAAGAAAAGTGGCAGCGTTTGAAAACGGAAAAGAGTATCCTATATATATCAGTGATGTGTATGTGAATTCGCTTCCTGAAGCCGACAGGCAAGCTCTGGAAAACGGCATTGCTGCCGCCGACAGAAAAACGCTCAACAGACTGATCGAAGATTATTGCAGCTAACAGAGCGGTTATATATCACTTTATTTTCGGAAAATTCTATGCTGCCGAAATGAATAAAAAAAGTCACAAATATGCAGTACAGGCGGATTTTTTGAAAGCAAAGGATCAATATTTGCAAACAATCTGTATAATGCGAGGGAGAAAAATTGTGCAAATTGTAGAAATTTGTGAAATATCTGTGAATTGATAAAATATTTTAATGACAAATAAGAAAAAATATTATATAATGTCCCTGTAACACCCGCAGACAAAAAATTTTACAGGGAGCGTGGATTATGAATACCATGATATCATATTGGCTCAAATACTATAGACATGAATGTGGTCTTACACAGCAGCAGGTGGCTGACCGCCTCAAGATCGAGCGTTCAACATACACCTACTATGAAACGGGCAAAACCAAACCCGACATAGAGACAGTCGTGAAACTCGCCAAAGTGTTCAACGTCAGTTATATGGATATTCTCAGAGGAATCGATGCCGAACTTGAGGATGTGATCACGGATATCCATGCAGCCGTGGAGGCAGACGGTATCACCAGGGCAGAAGCAGGCAAAAAATACCGTACCCATGCGGCTACCAAATATGAAGTGGAATTGCTCTTCATATTGCGTAATCTGAACCCCAAGCAGAGAAAAGATGTCCTGAAATTGGCAAAGAGCTTTGTGATGGACGAGTCTTCACAGGAAAAAGACGATGAGTATTATGCTGATCTCGAAAATCCCTATGAGCAGACGGAAATATCTGACGAGACCGCAGAAGAATGAGAAAAACAGGAGAGCCTGTGGGCTTTCCTGTTTTTTTGTCCTGCCGAAAATCGTTTTTTTGATATTTTTTCTGCAGGAAAGTCGCAATAATATTACTTGACGAAAACTGAAATATGTTGTAAAATATTGGTGTGGTGTTCATGAGCAGGACACAAATAAAAAAAGATTGGAGAATAGTGTATGAAATCTTTTGGTCTTACAGACGAACAGGTCGCCCAATCGAAAGAAAAATACGGCGACAACCGTCTTACCGAACAGGCAAGGGAAACTTTCTGGCACAAGCTGCTTGAAAACTTCGGCGATCCCATGATCAAAATTCTTATGGTCGCTCTGGTGCTGAATGTGATCTTCTGGCTGCTGCACCAGTTTGCAGGCATCGGTGACACGGAATGGTATGAAGCCGTAGGTATTGCGGCAGCAGTTTTGATTGCAACTTTCGTTTCGACATTCTCGGAATACAACAATGAGAATGCTTTCCAGAAATTGCAGGAAGAAGCCTCTCTCATCAAGTGTAAGGTTTACCGCAACGGCGAAATTGCCGAAATAGCGATCAATGATATCGTTGTCGGTGACTGTGTGCTTTTGCAGAGCGGTGACAAGATACCTGCAGACGGTATTATCGTGGACGGAAATCTCTCCGTTGACCAGTCTGTTCTCAACGGCGAGAGCAAGGAAGCAAAGAAAATTGCCGTACCCGAAAACTACAAGCCCGATGATAATGAGGACCTTGATTTCCTGAATGAATACAAAGTATTCAGAGGTGCTGTTGTATGCTCAGGCAACGCCGTGATGGAAGTGACAGTCGTCGGTGACAAGTCTGTTTACGGTCAGATCGCAAAAGAACTCCAGATTGACGACGACAGAGAATCTCCCCTGCAGGTAAAACTCGCTAAACTCGCTGATGCTATCAGTAAATTCGGTTATATCGGCGGTGCAGCCATCGCTGTTGCCTATATGATCAAATCCATGTTCTTCTTTACAGGCGGTATCGGTGCCTATTTTGCAAATCCCGATTTTGTGATAACGATTTTCACAGACCTTCTCCATGCCCTCATGTTTGCCGTCGTTGTCATCGTTATGGCAGTGCCCGAAGGCTTGCCTCTGATGATAGCTATTGTTTCTTCCATGAACATGAAGAAAATGCTCAATGACAACGTGCTTGTGCGTAAAGTCAGCGGTATCGAAACAGCAGGAAGTCTGAATATCCTTTTCAGCGACAAGACAGGTACGATCACAAAGGGTAAGCTCGAAGCAGTCAATTTCCTTGACGGAACAGGAAAGGAAGCAAAAACTTTTGAAGAGATCAAAGGCAAGGCAGGCGAAATGCTGGCACTCGCTTTGAAGCATAATACGAATGCGGTTATCACAGGTTCAGGCGATACACTGAAGGTAGTAGGCGGCAACCCCACCGAAAGAGCTGTTTTGCAGTTTGTCGCACACGCTGAAGACAAATATCCGAATGTAAAGGCAGTGTATTCCGTGCCTTTCAACTCTACCAATAAATACAGTGCCACTACGATAGAGGGTGACAAGAATCTCACTCTGATCAAAGGTGCCCCTGAAAAGCTCATTCAGAATTGTAAATATTATTATGATGAAAAAGGCAATAAAGCCAAGTTTGACAGCAAAGTTCTCAATGAAAAAATTGATGAGCTGGCAAACAGAGCGATTCGTGTACTTGCCATTGCCACATCGGATACGGCTTTGACAAGCGACTCACTTCCCGAAGGTGACTGGACACTGATCGGCGTGATCGGCATCCGTGACGAAGTAAGACCTGAATCCGTAACAGCGATTGAAGAAGTTCACAATGCAGGCGTACAGGTAGTCATGATCACAGGCGACAGAAAAGAGACAGCCGTTGCGATTGCCAAAGATGCAGGCTTGCTCACATCGGATGATGACGTTGTACTGACATCTTCTGAATTGGCAAAAATGAGTGATGAAGAAGTCAAGGAAAAAATTCCGAAGATTCGTGTAATAGCCCGTGCATTGCCTACGGATAAGAGCCGTTTGGTAAGACTTTCACAGGAACTCAATCTCGTTGTCGGCATGACAGGTGACGGTGTCAATGACTCTCCTGCTCTTAAGAAGGCGGACGTTGGATTCGCAATGGGCGGCGGTACGGAAGTTGCCAAGGAAGCAAGTGACATTGTTATCCTCGATGATAACTTCAATTCTATCGCAAAAGCCATTCTCTACGGCAGAACGATTTTCAACAATATCAGAAAGTTCATTACATTCCAGCTTTCTATTAACATTTCGGCGGTTCTCATATCCTTTATCATGCCGCTGCTTGACCTTTCCAATCCGCTCACAATTACACAAATCTTGTGGGTAAATCTCGTCATGGATACATTGGCAGCCCTTGCCCTCGGCGGAGAGCCTGCACTCAAGCGTTACATGAAGGAACAGCCGAAACGCCGTGATGAAAGCATTGTCAGCAAATCAATGAAATCACAGCTCACGGTTTCAACGATGTGGATATTCCTTTGCAGTTTCTTTATACTCGTTTCACAGATGTGGACAGCAAGCCCCGTTTGGAGTTTCGTCAGAAATACACAGAGCGAAAAAGGCGAGTGGATTTATCTTATGACGGCATATTTCGCTTTCTTCATCTTCATATCGGTATTCAATTCTCTGAACGTCAGAACGGAAAAGCTCAATGTATTCGAGCATATCACGGAAAATCCGAATTATTTCAGGATCATGGGCTTGATTGTCGTGATTCAGGTAGTAATGACCTACATAGGCGGAGAGATATTCAACTGTCATGGTCTGAATGCAATGGAATGGCTGTTTGTGATCGTACTTTCTGTTTCGATAGTACCTGTTGACCTTATCAGAAAAGCCATTACGAATGCGGTAAACAAGAAATAAAAAAATCCTGCCGGCATTGCAGTATATGCCGGCAGTTTTTTCTTGAAAATTTTTAAGGTTTATTTTGCAGTAGTTTCAGGTGCAGTTCACAGTTTATTCATATTATGCGGATATAATCATATCATACGATATGCATACGCCATCTTCTTCATAAAAAACTCCACAAAAAAGCGATAACGGCAGTCTTGAAAAAAGGCTGCCGTTATCGTTTTTTTATTTCACTGCAAACTGATAGATGGCTTCAAGGCATATCTGAGCGTGTCTGAAGAAATTTTCCCTGTCAATGCTTTCGTCAGCATCATGCAGATTGCTGGGATCGCCTTCGAACACGGGACCGAATGCCACGCCTTTATTTTTGAGAGTTCTCGCATAAGTGCCGCCGCCTGTGGAATAGATTCTGGCATCTTCACCTGTAACGGTTTTGTAGGCATTCTTGAGGATATCGATAACAGGGGAATTTTCGGCTGCATAGAGAGGGGGTTCATGGTTGTATATCCCGACTTTAAGGGAATAGTCAGCAGCCTTTGCGGATATCTGCCTGATGATGTCGTTATGATCGGCTGTCACGGGATAACGGATATCGATATAGGCATTTGAGTTGTTTTCGTTGATATCGACGATACCGAGATTGACTGTCAGACTGCCTGACTGCTCATCACTGCATGAAATGCCGAGAGTCTGACCGTCTGTTTCGGAGCCGATTTCTTTTCCAAGGAAGGTGCAGAGAGCACCCAGAGAGGCATAGCCGTATATATCGGCAAGAGTTTTGATGAGATTCGCAGCGGCATTCACGCCAAGCTCAGGAGTAGAGCCATGGGAGGCTTTTCCGACAGCGGTGAATTCACGGTCAACAAAGGCATCCGCTTTGGAGGGAACGGCATTGACAGCCATACCTGAACGGAATGTTTTGAGATATCTGTTTTCGGGTTCGTCAAGGGATATTTTCAGTTGAAGGATACCCTTTTCGCAGATGCAGATGCCGTATTCGGAATCGGGCGTAAAAGCCATATCAGGCATTTGTTCGGACTGAAAATAGGTTTCCATGTCATTCATGCCGGTCTCTTCGGCAGCACCGAAGATGAGGCGGAGTTTTCTGTCGGGAATGATATGGTTGTCTTTCAGGGCTTTGAAGCAGTAAAGGG
>CAMHPW010000014.1 GCA_946187095.1 uncultured Clostridia bacterium
CTTCCCTTGCGATGACTTTACCAAGACGGCTTTCGAGCCACTTCATAGAAACGTCAATTTCATTGTTGACGAGCTTTTTCGGGTAGAAATCGCTGTGAGCAATTACCTGCATATCGGGATAGATTTCCCTGAACATCTGCATAGACAAAGCAAAGGCTTGGTCACATCTTTCGGGATCGATCGCCTTTTCATATCTGGAAGAAGCATCTGTTCTGTTATCATAGCGGAGGGCAGTACCCCTGATGCCCTGTGCATTGAAATTAGCAACTTCAAGGAGAACTCTCTGTGTTTTGGGGAGAATGGAATCCTTTGCACCGCCCATGACACCTGCCAATCCGACGGCACTTTCCGTATCGGCAATGACTAAATCGTTTGTTGAAAGCGTAAGGTCTTTGCCGTTGAGGAGAAGGAGTTTTTCACCGTCATCGGCAGTTCTTACTACAATATGGTCTTTGATATTGTCAGCATCAAAAGCGTGTGTAGGATTGCCTGTGGCAAGCATGACATAGTTGGTGATATCAACAAGGGCATTGATAGGTCTCATGCCGACTTTCCATATCCTCTGCTGAATCTTGTAGGGAGCGGGCTTTACATAAACATTGTTGATTTCCGTACCCATGTATCTGGGACAGCGTTCACTGTCCTGAATGTCGAGGGTAAGTGCAGGAACGTCTGTCAGATCGAATTTCGGGAATTCCTTCAAAGGCAGGTCATACAAAGCCGCAATTTCCCTTGCAATGCCGTAATGTCCCCATAAGTCAGGGCGGTTGGTCATGGATTTGTTATCGATTTCGAGAATGATATCATCAAGGTCAAGGGCGTTGGCAAGGGGTGTGCCTGCTTTTACGTCAAAGGCAGACAGGTCTACGATTTCATGGTCATTGTTGGCAGGGAAAAGGTCTGCAAGACCGATTTCAACAGCGGCACATATCATGCCGAAACTCTCAACGCCACGCAAAGCCGCATTTTTGATTTCAACGAGTTCGCCCTCTCCATGCCATTTCACCATGGCACCGGGGCACGCAACAACAACTTTCATGCCTGATTCCAGATTGGAACCGCCGCATACGATATCTTTTGTTTCATTTCCGATATCCGTTTTGCAGATACGAAGTTTATCGGCATTCGGGTGGGGAAGTACCTCTTTGATAACGCCGACAATCATTTTATCAAATTTATCCGCTAATTTTTCGGCTCCCTCGACTTCAACAGTGGACATGGTGAGGTCATAAGCAAGTTTTGTCAGGTCCATGCTTTCGGGGAGATCGACATATTCTTTTATCCAATCAAGTGAAACTTTCAAGAAATAGCCCTCCTTTTAATTGAACTGCTCTAAGAATCTGAGGTCTGCACTGTGGAACAGACGGACATCATCCACGCCGTATCGCATCATAACAAGCCTGTCCAGACCGATATTGACATAAAAGCCTGTATATTCATCGGGGTCAAGACCGCCTGCACGAAGTACATTGGGGTGAGGCGTACCGCCGGGCATAATTTCAATCCAGCCGACTTGTTTGCATACACTGCAGCCTTTGCCGCCGCATACCAGACAGCCCATGTCTATCTCAAAGCCGGGTTCAACGAATGGGAAAAATCCTGCTCTCATTCTGACGGGCACATCTCTGCCGAACACTTTGGAAAGGATACTCTTGATAAGTACTTTGCCCGAGGCGAATGTGAATTCCTTGTCAACGATAAGTGCTTCATACTGGAAAAATGCTCTTTCATGCCTTGCGTCCGTGGATTCATTTCTGTAAACCCTGCCGGGATAGACAAAGCGATAAGGAGGTTTATGTGTCTGGAGATAACGGACACTTCCGCCTGTCAAGTGGGGACGTAAACAGAGTTTATCGCAGGAACAGCCCTTGTCATGACCTTCAAGCCAGTAGGTATCCATGCTTTCTCTTGCAGGGTGATTCGGGGGGAAGTTGAGTTTGTCAAAAGCGTAAAGTTCGCTTGTAATATCATCTTCCTCGAAAATCTCAAAGCCCATGGAACGGAAAGCGTCATTCAAGTCATAGCACATCTGTGTAATGGGGTGCAGACCGCCTGTGCTTGCAGGGGCGATTCCCGGAACGGTGATATCGAAATTTTCATCAATTTTATCGGCTTTGAGCTGAAGTTCAAGCCTTTGCTTGTCAATGAGGGCTGTGAATTTGGATTTGATCTCATTGACGGTTTTACCGACTTCGGGACGA
Source organism: uncultured Clostridia bacterium (assembly GCA_946187095.1). Lineage (GTDB taxonomy): Bacteria > Bacillota > Clostridia > Oscillospirales > Acutalibacteraceae > UBA1213. Next base: position 2,202 of record CAMHPW010000014.1, read on the forward strand.
AGTTTCGGATCGAGTTTCGGCATTTCTTTCATTACTTCCGTAAAAACGCCCTGTTTGCCGAGGAGCGAGGCTTTTACGTCCTGAAGTTCGGTTTCGGAGAGAGTTTTTGCAATTCTCTGTTCACCGTCTTCAAGAATTTTTTTGAGTTTGTCAATCATACCTTTTTCCCTCACAATCAAATAGTAATTGCAAAAAATTATAAAAAACCTTTTCCATAATAGCAAAAACAGCAGGATTTGTCAATAATAAAGTTAATGGAACACCTCATTGTAATTGCTGTAATGCCTGATAAGAGAAGCGTCATAATCCGTGATAAAGTCGGCGATAAAGAATTCTTTGCCGTCAACGCTGAAATAGTAATATTGAACGGGAGTTTCATAAGTGTATTCAGGGGTACCCAGAAAAACCGTTACTTGCGAGGGTTCAAGCCCTGTATCTTTGAAAAGCATTTTTTCTTTTCTCACAAATTCGGCTTTGCGGTTGACCTGTTTTGCCTCGTTGATATAAATATAGTCATATTCATCATCAGCGTCAACCCATTTTTTCTCGTGAATATGATATGCACCAAGACGTTTATCATTCCTGTCATATATGCCTAAAGAACTCTCTTTGTAATATTTTCTGCTGTCGAAACTGATGATAATATCAGCGATTTTTTCGGCAGTTTCAAGGAAGTTATCATTTGCGGAAATCAGCTTGATTTTCATGAAGTTAAAGCCGTCCCCATCGGTGATTTCAACGGAATCGCTCTTTGCGATTTCATCAAACTTTGACTGACAGGTTGACATGAGAAGTGCATAATATTTCGAGCTGAAATCACTGTCGGTACTTTCCGTACTGCCGAATTTCGAGCCGTCAATGATGATATCATGCATTTCGCTTTTGACGTAGTATTCAAAGCCGTATTCCTTATCACGAAAAATGCAGGTTCTGCCGCCGTTTTCGGCAGCCTGTGTCGCAACAAGTTCGGCACTGCCGAAATTCCGGTTGGCATAGCTGACAATCTGACTTTCCGATTTCACATGGCATGAACTCAATATCAATGCACTTATCCCTGCCATAGCCAATACACCGAACAATACTTTCCATATTTTTTTCATAGCAATACCGCCTTTCGTTGAATGAGGAATGATGAATGATGAATGAGGAGTGAGGAATTGTATTTCTCATTCCTCATTCCTAATTTCACATTATGATAAATCCTGTCAGGAAGGCTGTCAAAGCAGCCGCCAATGATACGACGATTAAGGGAAGATCGAAATAGGCTAATACAAGTGCGGCAACCGTTCCTGCAATAGAAGTATAGATATTTCCTGTACTGTAGAAAATGGCAGGAATCGTCATGGCACTCAAAACGGCATAGGGGACGTAATACAGAAAACTTTTGATGAATTTGGATTTTATCTTTTTTCGGAAAAAGGCAAACGGCAAGGCTCTGATGAGATAAGTTACGAGAGCCATAACGGCTATATAAATGGCGATACTCATTCATTTTCACCGTCCTTTTGGGGAAATAGCAGTGCACCGCATACAGCGGCAAGGATTGCCGAAATGATAACGGCAAAGCCGCCCGATATAAACGGCAGAAGATATTTGCATATCACGCTGAACAGTGCGGCGATTCCCACGACAAAGAGAACGCTTTTATATTTGCGTGAGGGCGGAACGATAATGGCAATAAACATTCCGTAAAGAACGATTCCGAGAGCGGCTGTGACATTGGCAGGTAAAAGAGTCCCTGCCGCACCGCCTAAAAATGTGCCAAGCACCCAGCCGAATGTTGATATCACTATGACACCGTACATATAATTCGGTTTCAGGGGAGTGTCTTTTGTAGAGCAGAGGGCAAATATTTCATCTGTAATGCCGTAAGCGGCAAGAAATCTGTGGGGGAGAGTGAATTTTGTGTCAAGTTTCTGTGAAAGGGAAAGCCCCATGAGTGCATATCTTATGTTTATCACGAACTGTACGACAGCCATTTCAATCAAAGTACCGCCTGCGGCGATGACGGCAACGCCCTGAGCCTGTCCTGCGGAAGTTAAATTTGTGAGTGAAATCATGAAAGCCTCGAATACGCTCAATCCCGAACTGACCGCCATAATGCCGAATCCGAATGATACCGACAGATAGCCTAAAAAGATGGGAATACCGTCAAAAAGTCCTTTTAAAAAATCGGACTTGATTTTTTTATCCATAGAAAATATCTCCAATTTCAAAAGCCTGCCGAACAAAGTTGACTGTTCAGCAGACTTTTTTATATTATTCGCTGATAACTTCAATTCCTAAATCTGTAAGCTGCTGTTTGTCAACGCCTGCGGGGGCATTGGTCATAGGCTCGCTTGCATTTTGCACTTTCGGGAATAATACGACATCTCTTAAAGTCGGGGCTTTGAGCATCTGCATGACAAGTCTGTCCAGACCGATACCCATACCGCCGTGAGGGGGAGCACCGAATTTGAAAGCGTCCATTAAGAAGCCGAATTTTTCATAGGCTTCTTCATCACTCAGACCGAGCATTTCAAACATTTTTTTCTGCAGGTCGGGATTGGTGATTCTGATAGAACCTGATGAAAGCTCAATGCCGTTAAGTACCATGTCATAGGCTTTGGCATAGACTTCGCCTTTATTTCCGTCAAGCTTATCCATACAATCATCTGTGGGAGAGGTGAACGGGTGGTGCATGGCAAGCCATTCACCGCTTTCCTTGTCATATTCAAAGAACGGGAATTTCACTACCCAAAGGAAATTATAACCGTCTTTGATGATATTCAATTTCTTTGCACATTCTGTACGGACTGCACCGAGCGTTGACAAAACGGTATTGTCGTCACCGTCTGCCACAATGAGAACAACGTCACCTTTTTCGGCATTGGCTTTTTTGAGAATTGCCTGCATTTCATCTTCTGTCATGAATTTGGCAAAGCTCGATGAAATACTGTCATCTGTCCAGCGAATCCATGCAAGCCCTTTTGCACCGATACCTTTGACGAATTCAACGAGTTTGTCAATTTCTTTTCTTGTATAGGTCTTAACGGCATTTTTAGCCGTGATTCCACGGACACTGCCGCCATTGGCAAGGGCATTTTTGAATACGACAAATTCTGTATTTTTGACTTCTTCGGAGATGTTAAAGATTTCCATGCCGAAACGTGTATCGGGCTTATCCGAGCCGAAACGCTCCATGACTTCATTGTAGGTATATCTGGGGAACGGTGTCGGAATGTCGATATCCATGACATCTTTGAAAAGACGTTTGATATAGCCTTCGCCTATCTGCAAAATATCTTCCATGTCAACGAAAGACATTTCAAGGTCGATTTGGGTAAATTCAGGCTGACGGTCTGCCCTCAGGTCTTCATCACGGAAACATCTTGCAATCTGCATATATCTGTCAAAGCCTGCGACCATGCAGAGTTGTTTGTACATCTGGGGGGATTGGGGGAGAGCATAGAAAGAACCTTTATGGATTCTTGACGGCACGAGAAAATCCCTTGCACCCTCCGGAGTGGATTTGATAAGCATGGGAGTTTCGAGTTCAATAAAGCCGTTTTCATCGAAATAGTCACGGGTAACTTTAGCGACTTTGTGACGGAAAATAATATTTTTCTGCAATTCAGGTCTGCGTAAATCGAGATAACGATATTTAAGTCTTGTGAGTTCAGCCGTCGGGCAGTTGTCGATAATTTCAAAGGGAGTTGTTTCGGATTCCGAAAGAATACGGAGTTCTTTTACTTCGATTTCGATATCACCTGTGGGGATTTTATTGGACTTTGCACTTCTTTCACGGACAATGCCCCTTGTACAAAGCACATATTCGGAACGGACGGTAAAAGCCTTGTCAAAAACGGTTCTGTCTGTGGTATCGTCAAAGGCAAGCTGAATAATGCCTGTTCTGTCACGGAGGTCTATAAAAATAAGCTGTCCGAGGTCACGCTGACGCTGTACCCAGCCGCATAAAACGACTTCTTTGCCGATATCGCCTGAACGCAGTTCACCGCAGTAATTCGTGCGTTTCAAGCCTGTCATAAATTCTGCCATTGTCATTACTTCCTTTACATTTGGTTAAGAATATTGAAAAAGTCCATGCTTTCATTGTCTGCATATATCGCAAAAAATTCACTGAAGAAATTGTCATCAAGAGAGATTTCTGTTTCGTCTTTGGTTTTCATATTGCGGAGTTTGGCTTTATTGTTTTCCAATTCGCTGTCGCCGATGACCATCGTGAATTTAGCGTTGATCTTATTGGCATACATCATTTGTTTTTTGAGATTTCTGCCGACAATATCGGTTTCGGCGATCAGAGAGGAATTTCTGACACCCTCTACGATATTGAAAGCCCTGATTTTAGCCTTGTCGCCCAAGCCGATGACATAGAGGTCACAAACAGGCGGCTGAGGGATTTCAACCTTGTTTTCTTCCATGACCATTAAAAGTCTTTCGATACCCATGCCAAAGCCAAGTGACGGGGTAGGCTGTCCGCCGAGTTCTTCCATCAAGCCGTCATAGCGACCGCCGCCGCATACGGTACCCTGTGCACCGATATTATTGGAAACGAATTCAAAAACCGTTCTTGTATAGTAATCAAGACCTCTGACGATTTGAGGATTAATTGTATATTTAACATCAGCGGAATCAAGGCATTTTTTCACGCCGTCAAAATGTTTCTGACATTCCTCGCAGAGATAATCGAGTACAACAGGGGCATTTTTGGCGATCTCCGAACAGACGGGACTTTTGCAGTCGAGGATTCTCATCGGATTCTTGTCAAGCCTTGAACGGCAGGTGTCGCATAATTCTGTTTCATGGCTTGCAAAATATTCCTTGAGAGCCTTGTGATAATTTGGACGGCAGTTTTTGCAGCCGATGGAATTCAGTTCAAGGCTGATATTTTGAATGTCAAGCCTGTCGAAAACGGATTTGGCGGCACAGATGACTTCCGCATCTGCAAAATACGAGCCTGCACCGTAAACTTCCAGACCGAACTGGTGAAATTCACGCTGTCTGCCTTTTTGGGCACGTTCATAGCGGTAGCAGGGAGTGATATAATAGGTTTTGATGGGATAGCCGTCATTGTAAACGCCGTTTTCAAGGACAGCCCTTGCCGCCCCTGCTGTGCCTTCGGGCTTGAGAGTGATGGATTTGTCGCCTTTGGTTTTGAAAGTGTACATTTCTTTCTGAACGACATCAGTAGTATCACCGACACCTCTTTCAAAAAGCTCGGTATGCTCAAAAACAGGCGTTCTGATCTCTTTAAAGCCGTAGAATGCAGCCTGTTTACGCATGATATCTTCCACGAACTGCCATTTATAGCTGTCGGCAGGGAGAATATCCTTTGCACCTTCCACTATTTTGGTAATGAGTTTCATAGTAAAAAATTCCTTTCTTCTTTAATCATTCGTGTTAATTATACAATGATTGAATGATTTTCGCAACAGTTTTCAATAAAAAAATGCGTGACAAATCAAAAAAGATATAGTATAATAGAGATATTATTTTTATGGAGTGAGAAAAATGGAATTAGAGAGAGCATTTGAAATCATCACAGGCAAGGTGGAAAGACTGCTTCTTGCCGGGGGATATAAAAAGCAGAGTGTAGCACCGTCAGACAAAGAGATGACGGCATTGTATACGGGAGAGATCGCATACAGTATCGTATATTATTTTGATAAAAAGAGAGTACTGCTTCGTTCCTGCACAATGGAAGACGGTGAACCCGACAATACATGGAAAACGGTTGCGACATGGCTTTTCGATCCCGAAACGGATACGGCAAGGGATGCCGAAAATATTGCAGAGGACTTTGCGGAAACGATAAGAGGTCCCAAACAGACAGCCGTTCAGAAACAGAAGAAATCTAAAAAAGAGGGTGAAAATACAAGTGATCCGCTGTTTTTTGCCAACAGAATGGTGACGTATTTCCCTGAATTAAGAGATGAGATCGCCTATGAAAAGGCACATTATGAGAGTTTCAGAGGGATCACGTTTGCCGATGAAAAAATCCTGCCGAGATTCAGAGAGTATGTCAATACTGCCAATAAAGGCGAGTTGGACAGAATGTCGAAATCGCTTTCCGATATGTACGATGCAGGCGACCTTGACGTAAAGGGAATCATTAATTATATTTTACTGAATTCCATTGAAGATGACAAGAAATTCGAGCAGTTAACGGAAAAATTCACGCCCGAATATAAAAAGATAGCCGTGGAATCGAGAAAGCTGAGAGGCAAAAAAATAAAGCCCGAAAAGCCCAAAAAGCCGAGTAAATTTATGGCTGATACCCTGAATGACAACTGATTGAAAAAGGCATATTTGCAGAGAGAAAAGTTTCTGCAAATATGCCTGATTTTTTAGAGAACTTTTGAAAGGAAATCCTTCAGACGCTGATTCTTGGGATCAGAGAACAGTTCGGCAGGTGTATTTTCTTCGGCGATAATGCCGTCATTGAAGAACATCACCCTGTCGGCAACTTCTTTGGCAAAGCCCATTTCATGCGTAACGATAACCATTGTCATACCGCTCTGGGCGAGTTCCTTCATGAGAGAGAGGACTTCACCGACCATTTCGGGATCGAGGGCAGAAGTCGGTTCGTCAAAAAGCATGACATCGGGATTCATGGCAAGTGCCCTGACGATTGCCACACGCTGTTTCTGACCGCCTGAGAGACTGTCGGGATAAGCATCGGCTTTTTCCGACAGTCCGATTCTTTTGAGAAGTTCTTCGGCTTTCTTTTCGGCATCTTCTTTTGACATTTTGCCGAGCTTGACGGGGGCAAGCATGATATTTTTCTTGATCGTCATATTCGGGAACAAATTGAACTGCTGAAACACCATTCCCATTTTTTCACGCATTTTATTGATATCAACGGATTTGTCGGTGATATCCGTACCCTCAAATTTGATGGTACCGCCCGTGGGCTGTTCAAGGAGATTCAGTGAGCGGAGAAATGTGGATTTTCCGCAGCCTGACGGACCTATGATGGCAATGACTTCCCCTTTGGAAACAGTCGTGCTGATATCTTTGAGAACTTCATGGTTGCCGAATGATTTTTTAAGACCGTCAACCTCAATCAATATTTCATTTTTATCTGATTTCATTGTTTTTCAATCTCCTTTCGAGTCTGCCGACACCGTATGACAAGAGCAATACGATAACGAGATATATCAGAGCAACGGCTACAAGAGGAATGAATGCCTCAAACGTCTGACTTCTGATAATGTCGCCGCCTTTGGTAAGGTCTTGTAAGCCGATATAACCGCTGATCGCCGTTTCTTTGAGCAGGCTGATGAATTCATTGCAGAGTGCGGGAAGCATATTCTTGAAAGCCTGCGGCATGATGATATTGGACATGGTCTGACGATAGTTCAAGCCAAGGCATCTGCCTGCCTCAAACTGTCCTTTGTCAACGGCATTGATACCCGAACGGATGACTTCGGCTACATAAGCACCCGAATTCAAGCCGAATGCCACGACTGCAACCAATATCTTATTGACATTGACAGAGGCGAATATGACATAGTAGATGATCAGAAGCTGTATCATGGCAGGTGTGCCTCTGATAACGGCAAGATAAAGTTTGCAGATAAAGTTGAGAATTTTCAGTTTGCCCTGCTGGTCATGTACGGTTCTGACAACGGCAACAAGGGTGCCTATGATAAGACCGATCACAATGGCAAGTATCGTAATGAGAATGGTATTGCCAAGACCTGTCAGAATATACTGCCATCTGTTGTCGTCAATGAAATTCTGACGGAGTTTTTCCGTAAAGGAAAGCGTTTTTGTCTTTTCGTTTCCGCCGTCCGATACAGCGGAAGTGCCTTTATTGATGATAATGACCTGTTTGGAAGTCGTATAAGAATCGGAGAAATCCACATTCTTTTTTCTGGCCTCGGTGACGGTCATGCCTGCCGCACCGACATCAGCTTTGCCCGACTGTATCGCAGGGAGAATGGAATCAAATGCCATATTTTCAATTTCCATGTCATAGCCGAGTTCATCACAAATCGCCTGCATGATATCCATGTCAATGCCGACAATCTGATTGTCGCTGACATACTCATACGGCGGAAATTCTGCATTTGTCGCAACGACTAATTTACCCGTTCTTGCAATATCTTTTTTCTCATAGGGCATGGTGCCTTTTTCTTCATCAGTGCCTATGTAATTGGTGGCGATTTTTGCGATAGTGCCGTCAGCTTTGAGTTTGGCAAGGGCTTGATTGATACTGTCAAGCAGTTCCGTTCTGCCTTTTTTGATACTCAAAGCGTATTCTTCCACGGCAAATTCTTCTTCGAGAATCGCAAGATTGGAATTGACGGCTACAAATGACAATGCAGGCTGTTCGTCTATGATAACGCAATCAATTTTATTCTGATTCAGGGCTTGGATAGCGTCGGCAGCTTTGGTATATCTTTCCAAATTCGCCGTACCGTCTTTTTCATAGTCGGTGGCAAAGGTATCGCCCGTTGTGCCAAGCTGTACGCCGATATTTTTCCCGATCAGGTCATCAACGGACGTAATTGTATTGCCTGTTGTGGTTTCGGCTTTTTTAGGAGCATTGACGATAATGACCTGTTTGGAGGTCGTGTAGGAGTCGGAGAAATCGACATTCTTTTTCCTTGCCTCCGTGACGGTCATGCCAGCCGCACCGACAGTTGCTTTTCCCGACTGAATGGCAGGAAGAATGGAATCAAATGCCATGTTTTCAATGACGAGATTCATTTGCAGTTCATCACAAATCGCCTGCATGATATCCATGTCAATGCCTACGATCTGATTGTTATTGACATACTCATAAGGCGGAAATTCGGCATTTGTTGCAACGACTAAGTCACCTGTCCTGCTGACATCTTTTTTCTGATAGGGCATCGTACCCTTTTCATCATCAGTGCCGATATAATTGGTAATGATATTCGCAATCGTGCCGTCCGATTTCAACTTTTTGAGAGCGTCATTGATTTTCGCAAGCAGTTCGGAACTGCCCTTTTTCACGCACAGGGCGTATTCTTCCACGGCAAATTCTTCTTCGAGGATTTTAATGTCATCATTGACAGCCGTGAAAGAGAGGGCAGGCTGTTCGTCAATGATAACGCAGTCGATTTTTTTCTGCTTGAGAGCCTGAACGGCGTCAGCGGCTTTGTTGTAGCGTTCTACAACAGCCGTACCGTCTGTTTCATAGTCCGTAGCGAAGATATCGCCTGTTGTACCGAGCTGAACGCCTATGGTTTTCCCGATAAGGTCGTCAACTCCGTTGATGGTGCCGTCTGTTTCTTCCGCATATACAGCCGAGGTGCATAATGCCATGGTCAGCCATACGGCAATAAGCGTCAGAGCCATAAAAGCGGCAAATGCTCTTTTCGAGCGTTTTTGATGTGCCATTTTCTTTAAACCTCCATAAATAAGATAACTACCATTATACTATCTTTTTACGCAGATTTCAATTCACATACAGAAAAATTTTGTCAATAATTTTCATCAATAAAAAATTCGGCTTGATTTTTCATTTTCAAGCCGAAAGTTTTTTTAATAGCAGAGGACTTCATGACCGTTTTCCGTGACAAGCACCATGATTTCCCATTGTGCAGAGGGCTTTTTATCGGCAGTCGTGACTGTCCAGCCGTCCTCTTTATCCACAACGATTTTATCACTGCCCATATTTACCATAGGCTCAATCGTGAATATCATGCCGGGGACAAGCAGCATTTCTTCGCCTGCCTTGGAAACATAGCTTACCCAAGGATCTTCATGGAATTCCAGACCGACACCGTGACCGCCGATTTCTCTCACGACCGTATAGCCGTTTTTGACAGCGTGTTCATGCACAGCCTGTCCCATATCGCCCAGATATGACCAGGGCTGAACCTTTTCAAGACCGATTTCCACACACTCTTTTACAACGTCAACCAATTTTTTCTTTTCGGGGGAAACTTCTCCGATACAGAACATTCTTGACGAATCCGAAAAATATCCTTTATAAATCGTGGAACAGTCCACATTGACGATATCGCCGTCTTTGAGAACGACTTTATCGGAGGGTATCCCGTGACAAACCACTTCATTGATAGATGTACAAACACTTTTCGGATAGCCCTCATAATTGAGCGGTGCAGGGATACCGCCCAATTCAGCGGTTTTTTGTGAAACAAGGTCATCAATTTCCTGAGTAGTCATGCCTGCATGAATGTGTTCGGCAACGTAATCGAGTACGGCTATATTTATCTTACAGCTTTCCTTGATAGCCTCTATCTGTTGGGGAGTCTTGATGATAGACCTGTCGGGCACTTCATGTCCCTGACTTTTGGCAAAAGATATTTTCTCATCAAATTCCTCATGGCATTTCTTGTATTTCTTGCCGCTGCCGCACCAGCAAGGCTCGTTTCTTCCCAATTTTCCCATAGCGATTCAGTCCTTTCAAAAATATCAGCACATTTCGACTTTGAGCTGAGTACCGCCCAACAGATGAAAATGCAGATGGAAAACGGTCTGACCTGCATTCTTGCCGCAATTGGTGACGATCCTGTAGCCGTCCTCCGAAATGCCGAGTTCTTTGGCAAGCTGAGCGGCAACCTCATAAATATGAGCGATAACTGCACTGTTTTCGCTTGTTACGTCATTGATGGAAGCAATATGCTGTTTGGGTACGATCAGCACATGAACGGGTGCCATTGGCGAAATGTCATAGAAAGCGTAAACGCTGTCATCTTCATAGACCTTCTTTGAGGGAATCTCACCGCTGATAATTTTACAAAATATACAATCCATTTTAAAAATCTCCTTTTATTCAATTAGCAATCGGGAATGAGGAATTAGGAATTGCTCTTTCCTGACTGCTTTTTTCTTAATAAATGATTTGCTGAAAAAATTGCACATTGCACATTGCTAATTGCACATTGGTTTGAGCATTTCTTCGGCATAGTCGAGGGTGGCTTGGGTAATTTCGACACCACCGATAATTCTTGCGAGTTCGTCACGTCTGCCGTCATGGTCGAGGGCATTGACACGGGTGAAAGTTTTACCGTCACTGACATTTTTCTGAATCTTGAAGTGACTGTCGGCTAAAGCGGCGATTTGTGCAAGGTGGGTGACGCACAAAACCTGACGGCTTTTGGAAACTTCTTTTAATTTCAAGCCGACTTTCTGGGCGGCACTTCCGCTGATACCCGTATCGACTTCATCAAAAATGAGGGTGTCAATGTCATCTTTATCGGCAAGGACATTTTTGATAGCCAGCATCATTCGGGACAATTCACCGCCCGAAGCAATTTTTGCAACGGGTTTGGGTTCTTCGCCGACATTGGTAGATATGAGAATCTCGATATCGTCACAGCCCAAAGAGTTGAGAGTACATTTCTTTTGACTGACAACGAGTTCGACATTCGGCATATCAAGAAAAGTCATTTCTTCTTTGACTCTTGCGGAAAACTGTACGGCAATTTCCCTACGCTTTTGTGAAAGCTGTTCGGCAAGCTGCTGAGCATGGTGCAGGGCTTTCTGACAATTCTCTTTGAGATGTTCACGGTTTTCTTCATACCGTTCAAGATATTCCAATTCACGTTTGGCATTGTCAAGGAATTGCAGCATTTCCTCTATGGTCGAGCCGTATTTTCTGGAAAGCCGCTGAATCAGATCGATTCTGTCCTCGATTTCTTCGAGATTGCCGATATCGGAATCGGCACTGTCGGCAAGGTTCGCAATTTCGCTTGTACAATCTTCAAGCTCATACATGGCACTTTGCAAACGTCTGTAAATATCTTCCGAATCGGGCATATATTCCGTGATACTTTCCAGAGCCGAACACGCATTTTCAAGCTGTTCGAGAATACCGCTTGTATCTTCGCCGCCATTCAGAATCGCATGGGTTTCATTCAGGGCATTGGCAATCTTCTCTTTATTTTCAATTAAATTCCGCTGTTCTTTGAGTTCCTCATATTCGCCTGCATACATATCCGCCTGTTCGAGTTCGTTGACCTGATACTGAAGCAAATCAATTTTGCGGTTGCGTTCCGATTCGTCAAATTCAGCTTTATCGAGTTCCGACTGCAAGGAACGGTATTCTTGATAGGCTTTGGCATATTTCCGAATATCATTTTGGATATCACCCAATTTGTCAATGTAGTTGATATGCAGTTCGGGCGACATGAGTTCATAGCTTTCATGCTGACCGTGAATGTTGATAAGATAGGTACCGACGGCTTTGAGAGTGCCGACAGTGGCAGGTCTGCCGTTGATACGGCATTTGCCTTTGGAATTGAGGGAAATTTCCCTTTGGATGATGACAATGCCGTCATCCGTTTCAAAGCCGTATTCGTTTAAAACCTGTTCGGCTTTGGGGGAGATATTCTCGAATTCCGCACTGACAAAGGCATTTTCACAGCCGTTTCTTATCAAATCTCTTGAAGTCCTGT
>CAMHPW010000015.1 GCA_946187095.1 uncultured Clostridia bacterium
TTTATTAGCATTAGTATTATCAACAGTGTCTCTTTGATCTGCTCTTTTTTGTCTGAAAATTTCTTCAACACTTTGATATTTATACATTAATATTTGCTGTTCCATAGTTAAAGCTAAATCACTTATATTATTATATTTATCAAAATCTACCTCGGCTAAGGATTTATAGCTTTTATCCATTTTAAAATTATCGAAATAAGTCAAATTAATAACGAATTTATTGACTAATTTAATATCGGCATTTTTATTACAATTTTCGAACATATCAGTTCCCAATTTTTCATATATTTGATTGGGAGTTGATAAATTCAATCTTTTTTGCATTTTTTCTAATTCAGATTTTTTTTCTCTTAAAGTATCCTGGATAACAAAAGTACAAAATATCATTGTATCCATCTCGTCATAAGAAAGATTAAAGGGTCTATATTTATCAAATTCGGGTCTCTTATGGGTAGAAGTATTGCTGAAACTCCCATTTCCCAAGCGTTAACGGCAGCTCTCGTCAAACCTAACTTTTTTCCAAGTTCAGCTTGTGTCATTTTAGTCTGTCCACGCAAATCTTTTATCTTCTGTGCCACTGTAAAAAGTTCTTTAATCATCATACCATCTCCAGTATTGATAATACAATAATCAATATGATAGTACATTATCTTTTTTGAAATTTTTATTTTACTTTTTGATTGACAAAATGATAATAATATTTTACAATGATATTAAAAATATTTGAGGTGAATTTTAATGAAAAAAATCATTTCATTCATTCTTGCTGTCTGTATTTTACTGCTGACTTCATCTTGCAATAATACAACAATACACAATCAGCCAAATTCCATACCATATCAAACAAATTCAATAGAAATATCAGACGATAACGAAATTTCCGAACAGGAAAAAACAGATTATTATGTCCTCAATACACGCACCAAAAAAATCCATCTCCCCTCCTGCTATTATGCAAAGAAAATTGCCGAAAAAAATTATGCCACTACTGACGATTTGCAATCCGCACTTGATGAAGGCTATTCAAAATGTCAAAAATGCCACCCGAAATAAATCCCCCTTATCTCACTCAAAGATAGGGGGGATTTTTTATGCCTTTGAACAGATATTCAAAAGGTGGGCGATGGACGGTATGCTTTCGCCTTGCTGTGATGATGTAGGCGACATCAATGCCCCTGTTGCCATGAACAGGATATTTTTCAGCTTGCCCGCTTGCAGTTGTTTCATGATATGCGAACAGAATACAGAACCCGAACAACCGCACCCCGAACCCCCTGCATGAACGTCCTGCCCCTCCAAATCAAATATCATCAAGCCGCAGTCATTATGATTATTTGAGATATCTATATTTTGCCTGTGCAGAATGTCTTTCAATAGCTGTGAACCGACTTTTCCCAAATCGCCTGTTAATATCAGGTCATAATCCGATGGCTTTGTGCCTGTGTCTGTAAGAAAATTGCATAGAGTGTCTGCCGCTGCAGGTGCCATTGCCGCCCCCATGTTCGTCGCATCTTTCACTTTCAGGTCAACGATTCGCCCTATCGTAAGATAGTTCACCGTCACATTGCCGTCACTTTTATCCAGCAATGCCGCCCCCGAACCTGTCACCGTCCATTGTGCCGTAGGGGTACGCTGTCCGCCGTACTCTATCGGCAATCGAAATTGTCTTTCCGCCGAACAAAAATGTGATGAAGTCACTGCTATTGCCCTTTCAGCCGCACCGCCGTCGATAAATACACTTGCCGCCGCCATTGTCTGTGCCATTGTCGAACACGCCCCGTACTGCCCCATGAACGGTATATTCAATTCCCTCAGTCCGAATGTTGACGAAATACACTGATTCAATAAATCCCCTGCAAATATCACATCTATATCCGCATTTTCAAGACCGTTTCTTTTCAGAAGTTCGCATACAGCCGTTTTTTGCAGGGCACTTTCGGATTTTTCCCATGTAGGCTGTCCGAGCGTATCATCTTTGAATGTAATGTCAAAATATTTTCCAAGCGGTCCTTCACTTTCCTTTTTGCCTGCCACTCCTACAGATGACTTTATTGTGACGTTATTCCTTATCTTCAATGTATATTTTCCGATTCTTTCAGACATTCATATCAACCCCCATTTTATCATGCCCCGAAAATTCACAATTTATCCGTTAAAAGCATATTATAGAATAAAAAACAATGAGGTGAATGATTATGGAAAAGCCTCTTATCATGGTGTCATCCGTCACCTACGCTATGAAAGGCAAACAGCTTTTAAATAATGCGGGTATCCGCTGTGAAATAGAGAGAAATCCCAAACGAGATATCGCCAACGGCTGCGGCTACAGCCTTTATGTTCCCAAAAATACCGATGAGGCTGAAAAAATCCTGAAAGAAAACAATATCAAAATTATCGGTCGTGCCGAAAGGAGTAACCAAAAGTGATATATCTCGATAATTCCGCCACGACTTATCCAAAGCCATTGAAAGTCCGTCAGGCTGTGGCAAATGCTATGCAGATGTCCGCCAATCCCGGAAGAAGCGGTCATGATCTGGCTTTGAAATCGTCTGAACAGATATTTCTTACAAGAAAAGCTGCCGCTGATTTTTTTCACTTTTCAAAAGAAGAAAATGTCATTTTCACCCTCAACTGTACAGTGGCTATTAACATCGTTCTCAAAGGCATTCTGAAAAGCGGTGACCATGTTGTCGTTTCATCTCTGGAACACAATGCCGTCATGCGTCCGTTGGAAAAACTCACTCAAAAGGGTATTTCATACAGCGTTGCGGAAGTCTTTCCATGTGACAACGACAAAACCGTAAATTCTTTCAGAAATGCCATCAACGGCAAAACAAAACTCATTATGTGTACTCATGCCTCAAATGTATGGGGCATTAAACTGCCGATTGAAAGAATTGCCGCCCTTGCCCATGAATACGGCGTATTGTTTGCCGTGGATTCCGCTCAGAGTGCAGGAATCGTCCCCATTGAGCTTGATAACAGCGATATTGATTTTCTCTGTATTGCAGGGCATAAAGGGATTTACGGTCCCATGGGTACGGGTATGCTTATCATTTCGAGCAATACCATTCCCGATACGCTCATTGAGGGCGGTACAGGGACGGGTTCCATTTCATTCAAACAGCCCGATGAACTCCCCGAACGCTTTGAAAGCGGTACTCCCAATTACAGCGGCATTGTCGGACTTCGTGCAGGCATGGATTTTGTCAAAAATCAAAAAATCGAAACCATCTCCAAACATGAATTCATGCTGATAAAATATCTTTATAAAGAACTGAAAAAAATCCCCAAAGTAAAGTTATATCTTCCCGAACCCGATGAAAATTATTTTGTGCCGATATTGTCTTTTAATATCGACGGTATGGACAGTGAAAATGTATCTGCCATTCTCAATAAAAACGGCATTGCCGTCCGTGCAGGTCTGCAGTGCAGTCCGATGGCTCATAAAATGATGGGTACGCTTGAAACAGGGGCTGTCAGAATTTCCCCCTCCGTTTTCACAAAATTATCGGATATCAATTATCTTGTATCTGTTATCAAAAAAATATGACCTGAAGGAATGGGACTTTGTTTATTTTTTCCCATTCCTTTTTTATAAAAAACTGTTGAATAAATTTTTCAATGTGTTAAAATATAAGAAGGAAAACGTAAGGGGGAATCCTATTTTGTGGTCTGTAATCATTGATGTCTATAACTGGTTTATTGCCCTCATGCTCAGCTTCAGGGCTACGGATGTGCTTGACATCGTTGCTGTTTCCTTTATTATATACAATGTTATCAAAATCGCCCGTGAAACAAGGGCAGAACAGCTTCTCAAAGGTATTTTGATACTTCTCGTTGCTTTCACGATATCGCAGATATTCAGTCTCAAAATGCTCAATGCCCTTTTCACTTCATTTTTTCAGTTTTCCGTGCTTGCCGTACTCATTGTATTCCAGCCTGAACTGCGAAGTGCTCTCGAACATATCGGCAGGAGCAAGATCGCAAGATACTGGAAAGTTTTTTCTTCGGGAAATGATGAAGATGAAAACAATGTCAAAAATATCAAAAGAACCATCAACTGCGTTGTCGAAACGGCAAATAACTTTCAGAAATCCAAAACAGGTGCTCTGATCGTCTTTGAACGTCAGACAAAGCTCGGTGATATCATCGACACAGGTACGATCATCAATGCCGAACCGTCCGTTCCCATGATCGGAAATATCTTTTTCAACAAAGCCCCCCTGCATGACGGGGCGATGGTCATCCGTGACGGAAAGATATATGCTGCAGGCTGTATCCTTCCCCTGACGAAAAACAACAGCAGTGTCAGCGTTGATCTGGGCACACGACACAGGGCAGCTCTCGGTCTGAGCGAAAACAGTGATGCCGTCATTGTTGTCGTTTCGGAAGAAACAGGCACGATCTCCGTTGTCCTCAACGGCGTTATCTCAAGAAATTACACCCGTGAATCCCTTAATATCACCCTTGAGGAACTGCTTGTCCCCAAGCCTCCCGAAAAAAGTGAACGCATCCCTATCATACCCAATATTCCCGCTATGAAGAAAGGCAGAAAAGATGAAAAAGAAGATCAATAATTTCCGGCTCGGCAAACTTTTTTACAATGACAAATTCGTGATGTGCTTTTCTATCCTTCTGGCTTTCATATTCTGGCTTTACGTTGCCTCGACAACGCAGGAGGCATCTGTATTCACTGTCACGGATATCCCTGTCAATCTCCCCGAACTTACCCATGAACTGAAATATTTCAATCTCGACAATCCGAAAGCGGAAGTCAGGATATCCGGAAATGCCCTTGTTGTCGCTACCGTCACAAGTGATGATATCTATATCACCGCCAACGATACAAGCATGATAACGGCTCCCGGAAATTATACGCTTGATCTTGTGCCTAAAAAAAGCGGCATGAAAAAAGACTATACATTCGACTCCACTCCCACGCCGTCAAGCATCAATGTCTATGTGGACCGTCAGGCTGAACCCAGAGAAATAGAAATTACGGATAAGATCAAAGTTTCTTCCGTAGATGAAAATTCCTATGCTTCGGCTACCATGCTTTCACAGCAGACTGTGAAAGTTTCCGGTGCGGAAACCATTGTGAACAGTATCGCTCAGGTATGTGCCGAATATGAATTCAAATCCACGCTTTCACAAACAACTGTCGTTTCCGCTCCTCTTGTATTCTATGACAGCAACGGCAAAAAAATTGACACCCAATATATCACTTCCGATATTACCAAAGTTGATGCGACTGTGCCGATACTCAAGGTAGTCAATGTGAAAGTAAAGCCGTCCATCACCAATATGCCCGAAACGCTCGACATTTCCGACAAGATCATCACAGAACCGTCCTCTCTCAAGCTCGCCGTTCCGCACAGTGTCGGCAATATCACGGAAATTTCAACAGAAAATATAGACTTCTCCAAGGTCAATGCCGAAAACGATCAGTTCGAAGTCGGTCTCATCATTCCCTCTGGCAGCAGGAATATTGACGGTATCGACAAGGCTCGTGTTCAGTTCGACATGACGGATATGTCGGAACAAATACTGTCACTCACCAACTTTACCGTTATCAATGAAGGCACCAATCAGACTGTGTCCGTTACGACAAAATCCCTTGATGTCAAAATTATCGGCACAAAATCACAGCTCAGTTCCCTGAATGTAGCCAATATCACCGCTGTCGTGGATATGTCCGAAAAAGCAGACAATTTCATCGGCATGACCGAAATGCCTGTAAAGATCAATATCAACAGCAAATTCGATCAGTGCTGGTCATACGGTTCCTATACCGTCAATGTCACCGCTTCACGAAAAATATCAGAAGAATCAAGCTCATAAAAAATCACCGCCACTGAATCTCAGCGGCGGTATTTTTTATATGCCAAGCATGGAAAGTATCTCTTTTTTCGGTCTTACTCCGATCTTTGTATCAACGTGCTGTCCGTTTCTGAATACCATCAGAGTCGGTATGCTCATGATGCCGAATTTCTGTGCAAGTTCGGGCTGCTGGTCGACATTCACCTTGCCCACTTTGATATTCATATACTCATCGGATATTTCTTCCACAACAGGTGACAGCATCCTGCACGGACCGCACCATGATGCCCAGAAATCCAAAAGTACAGGCAATTCCGAATCGAGTACCTCTTTTTTAAAATTCTGTTCGGTGATCTCACTAACCATAATTAACCTCTCCTTTAAGCTGAATGCCGCAAATGCGGTTTATTTTTTCTTTTTTTTGCGTGGCTTTGCAGCAGGCTCCGCCGCATATTTCACAAATGACTTGTAATTGATCAGAGCCTTCACGAAATGCGGATGCTTCTCCGTGAATTCAGGCTCCTGTTCGGGATGCTTAATAATATAGTCTTCCTGCTGCTTGGCATATATACCCGCAAAATTCAATACCAATATAATAATATAAACAATAATGGACAGGACTGCCCCTATGCCGACATGAGGATACAGCAGACCGAATATGACCGCAAGACACGCTATCGCTCCGACCATGCATATGATATGCTTCAGATGACTCCTCTTGTCAAAGCAAAGCGTAATGAAACAGGTCAGCGGTACGGCTCCCAACAAAAATGCAAAAAATGAATGTGAGATTGTATTGCCAAGATTTTTGACCGTACCCAGCGATTCACCTATTGCTCCGCCCAACGCCATCTGCATGACACTCTGTTCCACCAATACGGATGCACACAATATTTTCTGTGCACTGAGCTGTGACCGGTTCAGCACTTCCACACTCTCCGATGTATAGTCACGCCTTGTAACATTCCTTGCTCTGTCGATCAGTTCCGCAAGCGGTCTTGCATCTGCTCCCTGCGGCACAGCGTATGACCATTTGTAATTCGCCGAATCCAGTCCGACAGTGCTTGCCGATTCCGCCGGTGTACTGCTTTCTTCCTCTTCTTTCGATATCTTTTCGAGAGAATCCAGTGCCCCCTGCAATTCCTTGACAGCATTGTCAAGCATTTCCTGCGTGGCAGGCTTCCTGTATGCCTCCGACAACGATGTCGTGATCTCCAGATCTTCCGTGATATACAGCTTCGCACTCAAAAACGGCGAACTCAACAGCAATATGCATATCACAAAACATACGATCATTGCGATCCTTATGATAAAGCTCGGTGTGGCAAGAGGTCTTTTCTTTTTTTTCTTCTTGGGTACGTTGATCACTTTTACTTCCCTTTTCTCTTCACTGCTCATATAAAACCGAATTTCCCCTTCTTTCAAAATCAATTCTGACCGTATTATAACATATTCCCTGCAAAAAAACCATAGTTTTTATTAAATTTTTCCAAAAAAACGGGACAGAACTTTTCTGCCCCGCATTTTTTTGATCACTCTGAAACACTTTCTTTTTTCGTTGTATCAGCCTTTGCAGCTTTTGCTTTTTTCTTTGAAGCCTTTTTCACGGTGCTGCCGCCGTTATTTTTCTTTTCAGCCTTTTTCTTATCGCTGTGATTTTTCCACATTACCCACAGCGGACAAGCAATGCAAATCGATGAATACGAACCCGAAACAAGTCCTATCATCATAGGCAGTGCAAAGCTGATAATGGAACTGATGCCGTAGATCAGTGATACGACCAATACCGAACCGATCGCTATGATCGTTGTGATCGATGTGCATATCGTTCTTGTAAAGCACTGGTTCACACTGTTGTTGACAAGTTCTGCTGTTGTTACCTTCGGACCTGACTTTCTTCTGTTTTCTCTGACACGGTCATAGATAACGATGGTATCATTCAGAGAGTAACCCAGTATCATCAAAACAACGGCGATAAAATTATCATTCAGCGGCATCCTGAACAATACGAATACAAAGTATACAATGATAAGGTCATGTATCAGTGCAACGACTGCCATCACACCTGCCGACAGACCGCCGATCTTTCTGAATCTCAGTGCAACATACAGTATCATAATGACTGCCGCCATTGCTACCGCTATGATACACTTCAAGAAGAAGTTCGCACCCTTGGAAGCATCCACTGCCGTTGAAGATTCTTCCGCAAAGTCGTTTTTCGGATAGCCCTTCTGAAGTGCATCCGTAATAGCCTGCTTATGCGATATATCAACCGCCTTGTTGCCCGTAAACTGCAGTGCCACAATATGCTTTGCAGAATCATCCGCACCTGCCGCCAGATTTTCACTGTATGAAAAATCTACTTTTTCATTTTTCAGGGCATCTATGCCTTTGAGTGTTTCATTGACGATCTTTTCAATATTCTTGTGTGCAGGCTCTCCGCCGTAGTTATACTTAATAATCGTACCGCCTGTAAACTGTATGTCAACAAGTGCCGGCATACATACTAAATTCAGTATCAGGCTCACAAGCATAATTCCGAGAGATATGCAGAAGAATATCTTCGCTTTTCCGATAAAGTCTATATGGAATCTCTGTCTCATCATGACTTTGCACCTCCATATAATCTTTTATTCTTAAGAAGTTTATATCCCGAAATCGAACGGAGCATGAGTCTTGATGCAGCCACGCCCATGATAAAGTTAGAGATAACGCCCACCAGAAGCGTATAGCCGAATGCGTAAATCAAGCCTGTTGTCGATACGCCGAACAATGATGAAAGGATATTGGCAGGACCGAATACCAGTATCAAAATGACTGCAACGATAATAACCGTCACGTTGCCGTCAAAGATAGCCGTAAAGCTGCCTTTTGTACCGTTTCTGATACAGCCGTCAAGCGTTTTGCCCGTCCAGAGTTCATCTTTGATTCTTTCAGCCGTGATGATATTGGCATCAACACCCATACCGATCGACAAGATCAAGCCCGCAATACCGGGGATCGTCATGGTAAAGCTGGGGAACAGCGGGAAATATCCCGAAACTGCTGCAATAGATATAGAAAGCTGACCTATCAGGGCAATAAATGCAATGAGTCCCGGCAGTCTGTATATAATGAGCATGAATGCACATATCAGAGCCAATGCAACGACAGAGGCGATTCCCATTGCCTGCAAAGCGTTGCTGCCAAGGGAAGGGCTGATCGTGCCGTAGCTTTCAACCGTGAGTTTGAACGGCAATGCACCTGCATTGATCTTATTTGCCAAAGCTGTCGCCGTCTTTGAAGTAAAGCTGCCTGTGATAACGGCACTGCCGCTATCGATCGTTCCACTTACAGACGGTGCGGAAAGCAGTTCATCGTCCATCCATATAGAAATCTGTTTGCCTGTATAGGAAGCAGTAGCCTGTTTGAATTTCTCTCTGCCTTCGTCATTGAATTCCAGACCTACTACATATTCATAAGAAGATGAATTATTCGTCTGCTGATAGCTTGCATAAGCTCTCTTGACATCTTTACCCGACAGGAGAACTTCACCTGAACTGTCTGTGCCGCCTTTGAATGTCAGCTCCGATGTAGAAGCAAGCTCAGCAATAGCTGCATCGGGATCATAGTCTTTTTCATCCGATTTCCAGGGGAATCGAATGGTGATTCTGTCATGTTCGTAGTCGGGATAAACTTCATAATCCGTGATGTTCTGACCGACCAGACGGGAATCAAGGATACCCTTGACATCTTCCATCTGCGTTTCATCGGCGTCAATGCCGTCAGCAGGTGCAAACACCGCTTCTACACCGCCGTTGATGTCGATACCCCATCTTATGTCCGATAAGCCCTTGATATAAGTAACGTCAAAGTCACCGTTTTCGCCGTATATGCCGAAGATCGACGTATAGGCAAGAGCCGCTATGAGAACAAAGACTATGAAGAATACCGGTTTGCCAATTTTTTTCATACAGTATCCTCCAATTTGTTTGTATTAGTTATCTGCCGTTTGTCAGACAGACATATCAAGTTTAATTATATATATTTTGTCTATAAAAGTCAAATAGTTTTTGATAAAATTTCGTTAAAAATTTTAGACTCCCGATACATATCATATCGGAAGTCCGGAACAAGTGAGGTTATATATCATTTTATACCAATGACCTAAAACATTGAGCAAATAGAATTTCCTTTATATTTGATGTTGGATTATCAGGCTATTAGAAAATCCGATACCGCCACACGCCTGCTCAATGTTTTTACATTCGAGTATATCTTGCAAGCTGTTCAAGGGCGGCGATCTTCACGCATACACAGAAGACATTCATTGCCGTTTCCAGTTCCTCTATCGGAGGATAGGTCGGGGCTACCCTGATATTGCTGTCTTTCGGATCCTTTCCGTAGGGGAATGTCGCACCTGCACCTGTCAGTACAACGCCTGCATTTTTGCAGAGTTCCACAACTCTCTTTGCACAGCCGTCCATTACGTCTACACTGACAAAATAACCTCCGTTCGGCTTTGTCCATGATGCGATTCCCAAATCTGCCAGTTCTCTCTCCAGCGTATCCGTTACCATATCGAAACGGGGCTGCAAAACTGCCTTATGCTTCTGCATATGTGCCAATACGCCGTTGATATCTCCGAAATACTTCACATGACGGAGCATATTCAGCTTATCATAGCCGATTGTTTGATACTGATATCTTTTCTTGAGAATGGCAAGATTATTGTCAGATGCTGCCAGAGCTGCCACGCCTGCTCCGGGGAATGTGATCTTTGAAGTCGAGCAGAATTCAAATACCATATCTTCATTGCCTGTCTTTTTCACTTCATCAAAAATATTCAGAAGTGTATCGGGTGTATCGCTGATATCATGTATAATATAGGCGTTATCCCACATGATCCTGAAATCCTTTGCGGCAGGCTTCAAAGCCGCAAATCTCTTTACTGTCTCATCAGAATAGGTAATTCCCTGCGGATTGGAATATTTCGGTACACACCAGATTCCCTTTACAGTGCTGTCCTCCACCAATTTTTCTATCATATCCATATCGGGACCTGTTGCCGACATGGGAATCGTTATCATCTCAATGCCGAAATACTGTGTGATTCCGAAATGTCTGTCATAACCCGGTGCAGGGCACAGGAATTTCAGTTTTTCCTGCTTGCCCCAGGATGTTTCCATCATACAGGCAATCGTATCAAACATCATATTCAGACTTGAATTTCCGCCTACCATTACATTTTTGGCTTCCACGCCCATGATATCCGCAAAAAGCTGTCTTGCCTCAATAATACCTTCCAGACCGCCGTAATTGCGGCAGTCGGGGCAATCCGCTGTCTTGAAATTCGTTTCGGGCGTGATTGAATAAAACATTTCATTTGATATATCCAACTGTGCAGAACCCGGCTTGCCTCTTGCCATATTCAGTGAAAGTCCCTGTGACTTGTAATTCTCATAATAGCCTTCCAGCTTTGCCAGTTCCTTTGAAAGTTCCGTCTTTTCCATTGATGAATAAGCAGGCATAATAAAAGTCCTCCTAAAAAATATTTCATAATTGTTTCAAAAACCTCTACTATTCTAATATATACGCCCTGAAAATGCAAGTTATTTTTTGCAAACTTGCAAATTTCATTGTTTTAACAAATATTATACTGCTTTGTTATCCTTTTTTGATACATATCTCCAAATGAAAATTCATATTTTTATCCAAAAGGAGAGTGAGGTTATTGAAAAAGCTGCTTTTCATTATATGTATATCTCTGATATTGTCTTCATGCCAAAATGCACCGCCCCTGTCCGCAAAAGATGAAATCGCACGATACCAATGGACAATCACCGATATTTCCGGAAATTCTCACGGCTGTGTATCATTCGATAACGGTAAAATCAAAATTTCCGATGATTTGATTGATTTTACGGATAACTGTATGATTGACGAAAAAAACATCACCATTGATTCCCAAAAATACGGCACGGTAATTTTGAATTACACTATGTCGGGCATTACGCTTGAATTGGAATATTTAGGCAAAAAAATTGTCTTAAAAAAGAAATAATTTTACCGTTAGTGCATTTTATACTAATTTATATCTTTAAGTTTGTAACAATCGCAAGACAAAAATCAGTTTATTTTGCAGGACAAAAATGTTATAATAGTGGGGAATACAGCAGTGTCTTTATGACAAATTCCAACTGCTGACAATAGAAAAGGAGCAGAATTTCTATGAACGCAAAGAAAATCTCAAAGCGTATCGTAGCTGTTGTCCTCACTATGATCTTGGCTGTAAGCTGTTTCGTTCTCCCGTCAGTCGTCAACGCTGCCGGCGACACTACAGTAAATATCCATTATCTGCGTGAAGACGGAGCTTACGGTGACTGGGATGTCTGGGCATGGGCGGACGGTCTTGACGGTGCCGGCTATGCTTTCACAGACAACGGTGATGCCAATGGTGCAGTCGCTACCATTGTTATCACAGAATCCACTCCCAAAATGGGCTTTATCATCAGAAAACCCGACTGGAGTGCAAAAGATCCCGAACCCGACCGTTATCTTGACCTCAGTTCAGTCGTATCGGGTACGGTAGACGTTTACTGCAAGAGCGGTGAAGAAGATTTTACACCCGATTACAGCAATGCCGTACAGGGACTCAAAATCAAAACCGCCAATGCAACTGCCAAAACCACCGTTGAATTCACTTTCACAAAAGACGTTGAATTTGAAGTTATCAGTGTTGACGATTTCACCATTGTCAGTGCAGGCGGTCAGAACATTTCTGTCGCTGAACTTCAAATGACTTCCGGCACAGCCGGTGTTATGACATTGGGCGATGAACTGGATTACTCCAAAGAGTATACCATCACTTTCAGGGATTCTTCCATGAAACTCACTCTGCCCGATTACTTCTCCAGTGCAGAATTTGAAGAGGCTTACACCTACACAGGCGATGACCTCGGTGCTACTATCGTTGACGGCTCCACACAGTTCCGTGTATGGGCTCCTACTGCCGAAAAAGTGGAACTCAACATCTATGCTGAGGGCAACGGCGGCACTCCCGAACAGACCGTTGAAATGACAAAAGATGTCAAGGGTACTTGGGTACTCGTTGCCAACGGCAACCTCAGCGGTAAATACTACACCTATAACGCTTACTTTGACGGCAAGACCAACAAGGATATCGTTGATCCCTATGCAAAATCAGTAGGCGTGAACGGCAAAAGAGGTATGATTCTCGACCTCGATTCCACCGATCCCGACGGCTGGGACAAAGATGAAAGACACACTTATGAAAATCTCACAGATATGGAAATCTATGAAGTTCATGTAAGAGATTTCTCCGTAAGTGCCAACAGCGGTATCACCAACAAGGGCAAATATCTTGCTTTCACCGAAACAGGTACTACTCTCAACAATGAGGGCGTTATCCCGACAGGTGTTGACCACCTTGTTGACCTCGGTATCACTTCCGTACACATTCTCCCGTCTTATGACTATGGTTCTGTAGACGAAACAAAACTCGAAACAAAAGCACAGTATAACTGGGGTTATGATCCCGTTAACTACAATGCTCCCGAAGGCTCCTATTCCACCGATCCTTATCACGGCGAAGTAAGAGTCAACGAATACAAGCAGATGGTAAAGGGCTTGCATGATGCAGGTCTGGGCGTTATCATGGACGTTGTTTACAACCATACATACAACACCAACTACTGCTTCAATCAGCTCGTTCCCGGCTATTTCTACCGTCCCGGTCAGAATACTTCCGGCTGCGGCAATGACGTTGCTTCCGAGCGTTCCATGGTAAGCAAATTTATCGTTGATTCCGTCAAATACTGGGCAGAAGAATATCACCTTGACGGTTTCCGTTTCGACCTCATGGGTAT
Organism: uncultured Clostridia bacterium; assembly: GCA_946187095.1. Classification (GTDB taxonomy): domain Bacteria; phylum Bacillota; class Clostridia; order Oscillospirales; family Acutalibacteraceae; genus UBA1213. Next base: position 13,692 of record CAMHPW010000015.1, read on the forward strand.
CCTTGACGTTGATACAATGAATGCCGTTCGTGCAGCCGTTGATGAAGTTGATCCGTCAATCATCATTTACGGCGAGGGCTGGAACATGGGTTCCGTTCCTACCAAGAATGTTAAAATGGCTAACTATACCAATGCCGCTCTCACACCCGGTATTGCTTACTTCAGCGATACTCTCCGTGATACCATCAAGGGCAGCGTTTTCGATGCAGCCGACAAGGGCTTCGTCAACGGCAATATCTCCAACTACAAGACTCTCAACGGTGCAGTTCAGTATACAAAGAAATGGTGTCCGTCACCTTCTCAGATTATCAACTATGCAGACTGCCACGACAATCTCACATTGTGGGATAAAATCAATTCTTCCAACGGTGACGACAGCGAAGAAGACCGTATCCGTCAGAACAATCTGGCTGCCGCTATCGTTCAGACAGCTCAGGGTATCCCCTTTATGATGAGCGGTGAGGAATTCCTCCGCACAAAGACTAAGGCTGACGGTACTTTTGAGCATAACAGCTATGCTTCACCCGATTCCGTCAACGAACTCGACTACAGCAGACTTGACACTTATGCAGATGTTTACTACTACTACAAAGGTCTTATCGCCTTCCGTAAGGCTCACCCCGCTCTCAGAATGACAACTCCCGATGACGTTGCCGCCAACTTCATTTCCATGATCGATACGACTGAAAAGGGCGTTGTTGCTTACTCTCTCAACGGCGGTGTCAACGGTGAAAAGGCTGAACAGATCGTTGTTATCTACAATCCTCTCTCTACAGATACAATCGAATACTTAAAAACAAAAGAAAAAGCAAAAGTTTTAGTTCCATCAAAAG
>CAMHPW010000016.1 GCA_946187095.1 uncultured Clostridia bacterium
TGTGGATCTCACGCTTAACCAGCCTATCTCACTCTCTGCCCGTGTGAATGACAAGACCGATGATATCCTGCCTTATCATTTCGGATATTTTGTCCTTGCACTTCTGCTTGAAAGCGGAATCGCCTACACTCAATGCTTCATCTATGACAAGTATATCGGGATTCGTATTGATATTTATCGCAAATCCCAATCTTACTCTCATACCTGATGAATATGTCCTTACGGGCTGGTCTATGTATTCGCCCAAATCGGCAAACTCTATCGCCTTTTCTTCAATTTCCTTTATCTCGTCACCCTTCAAGCCCAATACATAGCATTTGAACTGTATATTTTCCCTGCCCGTCATGTCGGGGACAAATCCTGCCGTCAGTTCCAGCAATGCCGACACTCTGCCTTTCACATAGACCTTCCCCTTTGTGGGAAATGCCACTCCCGTCACCATTTTCAGTACAGTCGATTTGCCTGCACCGTTCCTGCCTATGATCGCAACGGATTCGCCTTTTCTTATCGTGAAACTCACATCTTCCAGTGCCTTGTGCCTTTTGAATTTCTTTGAATCATAGAACAATGCCGCAAACTGTTCACGGCTGTTTCTGTAAAGGGTATACACTTTACTCACTTTATCAAATACAATGATCGGTTCTCTTTCTTCCAAAACGTCCACCTCATTTCATTACTTACATTTTACATTTTTTCCCTATGTTTGTCAATAAATAAAACCGTTTAAGATCATCACTGCCCCTGCCGCCAGTATCGGATATATCTCCTCTCCGTCACAATTCATCCTGAATTCACACGGCTCTGTTACCCTGCCATCAACCGTCTTTATCCCTCTTTGCAAGCTGATGATTTTTTCGGGATACACACCTGACATACTCAATGTCGCTCTGCCATTCATCGAACACGTTATCACGTTTCCGCACCCCTGCTTTTTCAGAATCTCCAACCCCCTGATATTTTCCCCCTCCACGATCACCGCAAATTCATTCTTTATCTCGATATCTCCCACATCTTCACCAAGTATCACAATACTTTCACAGTTGATTTTCTTCATATCCGTTATGATACAAAATTCAGGATTTTCACTTGTTTCATATACGTTTCCCCTGTCACAGACAAGCACTCCCCCATTCATTTCACAAATTTTTATTACCGTTTCCGTCAGTTTTCTTTCACCTGTATCTCCGCATATTATGATATTCTGCATAAACGCCGCCCCCCTCTTTCACTTAAATCATTGTCATTTTTACTGAATTTATTCAAATCTCTTGACAAATCTTTTCAAACGTGCTACCATATCACCATCATTTCAGAAAGAGGGTGAATTTTATGCCGAAATATACAAACATATCCGCAAAACTCCATATATCTTGCAAGCAGAAACATAAAATTTGCCTGTACGGAAAGCGTTGATACGTCAGACTTTATTCCCCTGCCGTGTATTCGGAATAAAGGCTCCCATCAATACCGACCATGCAATTTCACGTTCCTGTCTTGTTCAGGGACGTTTTTTTATTGCATTTCTACAAGCTAATATTTCTCAGAAAGGATTTTGCTCTATGATTATTTTAAACGGAAAATACAACTCTGCAAAGGTTTTTACAGACGTTATCGACCAGAATGCGATTACGCAAATTATTGAACTTCTTAACCAGCCCATGTCGGAAAATCAGAAAATCCGTATCATGCCCGACGTTCATGCAGGTGCAGGCTGTACCATCGGCACTACCATGACCATTACGGATAAAGTCGTTCCCAATTTAGTCGGCGTAGATATCGGCTGCGGTATGGAAACTGTCAAAATCAAAGAATCTTATCTCGAACTCCAGAAACTTGACAAGCTGATTTATCAGAAAATCCCCTCAGGCTTTGCTGTTCGTTCAAAACCCCATAAATATGCCGAACAGGTCGATTTGCTTGAACTCCGCTGTTTCAATCATATCAACTATGATAAAGCCCTTTTGAGTATCGGCACTCTCGGCGGCGGCAATCACTTCATTGAAGCTGATGTAGATGACAACGGCAATTTCTATATCGTCATTCATTCCGGTTCCCGTCATCTCGGCTTACAAGTCGCCAAATACTATCAGTTGGAAGCCTTTAAAATCCTCAATCAGTCCTCCCAAAAGGAAATTGATGAACTTATTTCCACCCTCAAAGCTCAGGGCAAGGAAAAGCAAATTCAAAAAGAACTGACGAAACTCACTCATACAAAGCATACAGACGTTCCCAAACATCTGGCTTATGCAGAAAATCAGCTTTTTGACGATTATATCCATGACATGAAAATCGTGCAGAAATTCGCCATGCTCAACAGAAAAGCCATGATGGACGAGATCATTTCGGGCATGAAACTCCATGTTACAGACCAATTCACCACTATTCACAACTATATCGATACCGATAACATGATCCTCCGCAAAGGCTCTGTTTCCGCTCAGAAAGGCGAAAAATTGCTTATTCCCATCAATATGCGTGACGGCTCTCTTATTTGTATCGGAAAGGGAAATCCCGACTGGAATTTCTCCGCCCCTCACGGTGCAGGCAGATTGATGTCACGTTCAGACGCTAAACAGAATTTCACCGTATCCGAATTCAAAAAGCAGATGAACGGCATTTATACCACTTCCGTCAGCCGTGCAACCCTTGATGAATGTCCCATGGCTTACAAGTCCATGAATGACATTGTCGATAACATTTCGGACACTGCCGAAATCACACAAATTATCAAGCCCGTCTATAATTTTAAAGCCGATGGTGATTGATTTTTCCATGCATTTATGCTATGATATTCTCATATTTCAAAAAAATCGGAGGTTAAACTATGACCACAATTCAGGAAATGGGAAAAAAAGCAAAAATTGCGTCAAGAACTTTACTCACCGCCGGTGAAAAGAAAAATGACGCTCTCAAAGCTATTGCAAAGGCTCTCAGAGAAAATGCAGACAAAATCATCTCTGCCAACAAAATCGACCTTGACAACGGCGTTGCAAACGGTCTTTCCGCCGCACTCCTCGACAGGCTCAAACTTGATGAAAAAAGAATCAACGGCATTGCCGATGGTGTACTTAATGTTGCCGCCCTGCCCGATCCGATAGGCACTGTTATTTCGGGCAGTACACGTCCCAACGGTATGGAAATCACAAAAGTCCGTGTACCTCTCGGTGTAATCGGCATTATCTTTGAGGCAAGACCGAATGTGACCGCTGATGCCGCTGTCCTCTGCTTAAAGAGCGGCAACGCTGTTATTCTCCGTGGCGGCAAGGAGGCTATCAACTCCAACAAGTGCATTACCTACATCATGCAGGACGCTATTGAAAGTGCAGGGCTTGACAGAAATTCCGTTCAGTTGATTGAAGATACTTCAAGACAGTCCTCTATCGAACTCATGGAATTGACGGATTATCTTGATGTACTCATTCCCCGTGGCGGAAAAGGTCTGATTCAGGCTGTCGTTAAAAATGCCAGAGTGCCTGTTATCGAAACAGGTGCAGGAAACTGTCACGTTTATGTAGACGAAAGTGCCGATATCAATATGGCGGCGGATATCATCTATAATGCAAAGACTTCACGCCCGTCTGTCTGCAACGCCATTGAAACCATTCTTGTACATGAAAATATCGCCGAAAAAGCCCTGCCCGTGATAAAGGCAAGGCTCGATGAAAAAAATGTCGAACTGCGTGGCTGCGAAAAAACAAGAGCCATTCTCGGTGAAAGCGTTGTACCTGCAACCGAACTTGACTGGGATACCGAATACGGCGATTATATTCTTGCCGTGAAAGTCGTATCTTCACTTCATGAAGCAACCGAACATATCGCTAAATACTCCACAGGTCACAGTGAATGTATCGTCACCAAAGATTATAAAAATGCAAAGATATTCACTTCTACAGTAGATTCAGCCGCCGTTTACGTCAATGTTTCCACACGTTTCACGGACGGCGGAATGTTCGGACTTGGTGCGGAAATCGGCATTTCCACGCAAAAACTCCATGCAAGAGGTCCTATGGGACTCAATGAACTTACATCTATGAAATTCATCATAGAGGGTGACGGACAAGTCAGAATTTAACAATGTGCAATGTGCAATGGTTGCTATATCAGCAGATAGAGCAAGGCAAATATCAGGCTGTTATCCGTCTTTTCGTCCATTAACAATAGAATAAGCGAAAGAATAAGGGTTCTTTCTTTGTCTTTCATGAGCGTTTCAAAAATGCCGCCTGTTTCCTCTTTCGGCTTTTCGGGCGGCATTATGTGACGTTCTTCGGGAATCACTTCATTTTTGGGTTCCGCTTTGGGCGGCGGTTCGGGCTGTCGGTGAATCTGTGCTTTGGCACGATTCTGCATTTCTTCCGCACGTTTCACCGCTTCTTCCTGCATTCGCCGCATTTCACTTTCTGTCATATCATCACCGCCCTTTATCAATGAGGAATGTGGAATGAGGAATGAGAAATATTTTATCCTTACTCCCCACTCCTCATTCCTAATTCCTCATTCCTCATTCAAAATAGATTTATGCCTGAATTTTTCAGCAGGGGCAGCATTTTCATGAATCCCATCATTCTTATCGCACTGTCAATTCTGTCTGCACGGTCACCTTTGAGAAACGGTTTCAAGGCTTTCAACAGCCTTGTACTGTCATCTTCACCGCCTGCCGACTGCAAAAACGGTGCCAATTTCATGACTGTCCCTATCATATTCGGATCGGGCATATTCTGCAAAAGTGTATTTGGCGGTTCGGGTTCGGGCGGTTTCTGTGACTGTCCCAAAATCCCTGCAAGTCCCTTTATCTGTTCCATCATCTGCGGATCATTCAGCAGTTCACTGATTTTACGGGACATATCTTCCATTTATTTTCCTCCCGTAAGTTTTTTCAGAAGTGCCTGTGCCTGCGGACTGTTCAGTATCTCCGCCATTTTATTCTTGTCGGAAAGTATGTTCTGTACCTGTTTCTGCTGTTCGGGCGAAAGGGATTTGAAAAGCTTTTCCGTACTTTCTTTATCGTGTTCCATCGCTCTCACCACACTTTTGATTGAATTTCGGAAAATATCCGTTTTAATATATGCACCAAGCATTATGAATTATGCATTATGAATTATGAATTACAAAGGGGGTTTTTACTTGAAAATTATTGCTTTTTCGGATTCGCACAGCGACCATTCCGATATGGAAAAGGCTTTGAAAAAACATTCCGACGCAAAAGCCGTTATCTTCTGCGGCGACGGTCACGGTGATATCACCGATGTACAAAAACATCACCCTGACAAGACTTTTTACTGCGTCAAGGGCAACTGCGACTGGTGCTGTCCGTTTCCCAATTTACTGACAGTTACCCTTGCAGGCAAAAAATTCCTTGTCACTCACGGTCATATCCAGAGAGTGAAAGAAAGTCTTATGCAGCTCACCTATCTCGGACAGCAGGAAAATGCCGATATCGTTGTGTTCGGGCATACCCATGAACAGCTTACCGTTCTTGAAAGCAATATGATACTTATCAATCCCGGTTCCGTGGGATATGCAGGTCAGTACAGCACCATCGAAATCGATGAAAATACAGGTGCCGTCACTGTCAAAGAATTTCCTCATAACAAATACGGTGCTTTCGTTGTAAAATAAACTCAAACCGACTGTTTCCAAAACAGCCGGTTTTTTAGTATCATTTATCTCCAAAATAACAAACTTGTTGACAATTTTTTCATTTGGCTTTATAATATATACCAAAATCATCTGAACGGGGGATTCCATGAAATTCCAAAAATATATATCCGTATGTGCCGCCGCTGTACTGCTGCTTTCGGGCTGTCATGCCGAAACGTCCGTTCCCGCTCAAACAAGTGAAGTTTCCGAAATTTCACAAACCGTGGAAGTTTCCAAAACAGAACCCCCTAAAATATCCTATGACCAGTCAAAACGCTTTTCCGATGAATACCGCTCCTGCAAATACTATCAAAAACTCATGGCGGCTCTCGATAAAAATAAAGATTCCTCTTTCATGCAGAGAGTCCTTGACGTTGCACTCTCCCAAAACGGCTATCTGGCTTTCGCTTTGGAAGATATGTCCGTGGAACAGGCAAGAAATGACGGTAATCTATGGACAGGGGCTACTTTGCATTACGGCAGTACCCTGACAGGCAATACGGAATATACACGCTGGTTTTATCAATATGTCCTTGAAAGCGACAGCCTCTATATTGACTGTGAATGGTGCTCCATTTTTGTAAGTTGGTGTTTATATCAAGCCGGTTATCACTCCGATACCAAAAGTGACCGTGAATATTATTACTCTTTCTGTGCCGATCCTCGCAAAGAATTTCCCGACAGAACTGTATTGTCTTTCAACTTAGACCAAAACAAAGTATGGTATACCCCTACCGCAAGTGCAAAAGTAAATGACTTTAAAGAAATAAGTCCCCCCGTTCATACCGATATCGATCCATACGACATAGACTATAAACCCGGCGGTCTGATATTCATTTCATGGGACGGTTCGGGCTGGTATTTTGAACATATCGGAATCGTCATCGAATACGACAAAACCGAACATACCCTTACATACATAGGCGGCAATGACTACGGCTCCGTTATGATCAATACTATGGATTTCGACACCGATACATTCGATGTACAGCCCGTTGTCAAAAACTCCGAAAGACTCATGGCTTATGCCGAATATGACGATACTCCTCCCACTGCCGCATGGTATCGTGATGAATTTGACAACCCCCTCAAATCTTTCACCGACAAAAACGGCAATCCAATCTTCTACTACAACGAAAGATATTACAATTAGCAATTAGCAGTTAGCAATGAATTGCATAGGCAAGTTTATTTTTTACATATACAACAAAAAGCAGACAGAATTTCTTCTGCCTGCTTTTGTTTGTCTTATATCATTGCAAATTGAGCATTGCTCATTCAACATTGCTAATTGCTCATTGCTAATTGCTAATTGATTAGTACATTCCGCCCATGGAGGGATCGCCTGCGGGCATTGGCGGTGTAGGCTCTTTGATGTCGGCTACCAATGATTCCGTTGTCAATACCATGCTTGATACGGACGCTGCATTCTGAAGTGCCGAACGTGTTACTTTTGTAGGATCAACAATGCCGCTTTCCATCATGTCGGCATATTCCTCTGTCAGTGCATTGAATCCGTAACCGACCTTATCAGCCGTCATGATTTTATCAACGATGACAGAACCCTCCAAACCTGCATTTGCCGCTATCTGACGTACAGGTTCTTCAAGTGCTTTCAAAACTATCTTTGCACCTGTCTTTTCGTCACCGTCAAGAGTGTCTACAAGTGCCTTTACAGCATCTGCTGTATTCAGAAGTGCTGTGCCGCCGCCTGCTACAATGCCTTCCTCAACTGCTGCCTTTGTAGCTGCAAGAGCATCTTCAATTCTGAGCTTCTTCTCTTTCATTTCAATCTCGGTTGCAGCACCTACTTTGATAACGGCTACGCCGCCTGCGAGTTTAGCCAGTCTTTCCTGCAGCTTTTCTCTGTCAAAGTCAGAGGTAGAAGTTTCGATCTGTGCTCTGATCTGTGAAACTCTTGCCTTGATCTCGTCCTGATCGCCTGCACCGTCAACGATGATCGTATTTTCCTTGTCAACCTTTACCTGACGTGCACGTCCCAACTGATACAAAGTTGTATCTTTGAGTTCCAGACCGATTTCGCTTGAAATTACCTGCCCGCCTGTCAATACAGCGATATCACGGAGCATTTCTTTTCTTCTGTCGCCAAATCCGGGAGCTTTTACGCCTACACAAGTGAATGTACCTCTGAGCTTGTTAAGAATAAGCGTTGTGAGAGCCTCGCCCTCGATATCCTCAGCGATAATAACAAGCTTCTTGCCTGACTTAACGATTTCTTCCAAAAGCGGCAATATTTCCTGTATATTGGAAATCTTCTTGTCTGTGATAAGGATGTAAGCATCATCGATAACAGCTTCCATCTTGTCTGTATCCGTACACATATAAGGCGTGATATATCCTCTGTCGAACATCATACCTTCAACGACTTCTGAATATGTTTCAGCAGTCTTTGATTCCTCAACAGTGATAACACCGTCATTTCCTACTTTATCCATCGCCTCAGCGATAAGATTTCCGATAAACTCGTCACCTGCTGAAATAGTTGCAACTCTTGCGATATCCTTTGAGCCTTCGACCTGCTTTGAATTCTTTTTAAGAGTTTCAACGGATACGTCAACAGCCTTTGCAATACCCTTTTTGAGAATCATGGGATTTGCACCTGCTGTGACATTCTTCATGCCGTCACGGATCAAAGCCTGTGCCAGCAGCGTAGCCGTTGTTGTACCGTCACCGGCAACGTCATTTGTCTTTACGGATACTTCTTTGACAAGCTGTGCACCCATGTTTTCAAATGCATCATCAAGTTCAATTTCCTTTGCAATCGTCACACCGTCGTTTGTGATAAGCGGTGCACCGAATTTCTTGTCAAGAACGACATTTCTGCCTTTCGGTCCCAGTGTTATCTTCACTGTATTTGCCAACTGGTCTACACCATTCAGCAATGCCTTTCTTGCTTCCTCGCCATATATGATCTGTTTTGCCATGATAATTCCCTCCAATATATTACTCAACTACTGCCAGTATATCCGACTGACGTACTATTGTATATTCTTCTCCGTCGAGTTTTACTTCTGTACCGGCATATTTGCTTGTGATAACCTTGTCGCCTACATTGACATACATCGTAACTTCCTTGCCATCAACCATTCCGCCCGGTCCTACTGCAACGACTGTGGCAAACTGGGGTTTTTCCTGTGATGCGGCTGTCAGTACGATACCGCTTTTCGTCGTTTCCTCTGCTTCCTCTGCCTTTACAACTACTCTGTCCAACAACGGTTTAATAGTCATAATTATTGCCTCCTTTAAGCAATCTTTTCGATACTCGAATTTATTTTAGCACTCTCATTCCCTGAGTGCTAAAAGTATTGTATACCATTTCTCAAAAAAAATCAAGTACTATTTGTAAATTTTTTACTGTAAATTTACATTATTTTTCTCTCACGGAATAATGCAGGGTTTGCAGGGTTATATATACCTTTCGCATAAAAAATGAAAACCCTATACTAAATATATAAAAAGTATGCGTCAACTATGCAAACCCTGCATTATGCGATTAAAGAATTATAAAAAGTAAAGTCAACTTTCCGTTTTTCTATATTTTGCCAAAATCGGAAGTCGACTTCCTGTTTTAGTCGCAGTCGACTGTAAGTTTTATTTTTTCTCAAACAGAATTATGACGGGTATGACGGGTTATATATACCTTTCGTGTAAAAAATAAAAAAAGCAAAAATATATAAAAAGGTCTGTCAGTGCCGTCATACCCGTCATAATGCAAATAAAGAATTATAACACTCACCGTATTCCATGATTATGCATGATGCATTATGAATTATGCATTGAAAAGAGGAGTGTGAAATACTTCTCATTCCTCACTCCTCATTCCTCACTTATTTGGTTCTGCCTATATCCGTGCGGTAATGTACGTTTTCAAACGAAATCTTTTTAACGGCATTGTAGGCTTTTTCAAGGGCTTCATCAAGTGTTGCACCCTTACCCGTAACACCAAGCACTCTGCCGCCGTTGGTGTAGAATTTGCCATGCTCGAATTTCGTGCCTGCATGGAATACCTCTGCACCCTCGACCTGTCCGTTTTCATCAAGTCCCGTTATCTCCAAGCCCTTTTTATATGCCAACGGATAACCGCCCGATGCCATAACGACACAAGCCGTTGCTTCATCACTCCATTTGATATCTATTTGTGACAGTCTTTCATCTATGACAGCCTCTATGATATCAACCAAATCCGTCTTTAATCTCGGCAATACGACCTGTGTTTCGGGATCGCCGAAACGGGCATTGTATTCAATGACTTTCGGACCGTCAGGCGTTATCATCAAGCCGAAATACAAACAACCCTTGAAAGTCCTGTTTTCACTGTTCATTGCCGCAACTGTAGGCTCAAATATCGTCTTTCTGCAAATCTCTGCGATTTCATCTGTATAATACGGATTCGGGCTTATCGTACCCATGCCGCCTGTATTCAAGCCCTCATCATTGTCATAGGCTCTCTTATGGTCTTTTGATGATACCATAGGCTTTAAAGCAATACCGTCTGTAAATGCCAATACAGACACTTCGGGACCTGTCAGAAATTCCTCTACAACGACATTATTTCCCGAATCACCGAATTTCTTATCTTCCATTATCTCTTTTACAGCTGCCTTTGCTTCCGTCATGGTCTTTGCAATAATAACGCCTTTACCCAATGCAAGACCGTCAGCCTTTACGACTACAGGAAAATGTCCTCTTTTTTCGATATATTCAATAGCTTTTTCAGGCTCACTGAACACTTCATATTCAGCCGTCGGTATGCCGTATTTTTTCATCAGATTCTTTGAAAAAACTTTACTGCTCTCTATTACAGCGGCATTCGCACGAGGTCCGAATGCCCTGATACCGTTTGCCAAAAGTGTATCAACCATGCCGTCAGCCAGCGGATCATCAGGAGCGACAAACACCAAATCAACGGCATTTTCCTTTGAAAATTCCACAATGCCCTCTTTATCCATCGCACCGATACTGATACATTCTGCATCTTTGGCAATACCGCCGTTTCCGGGAGCGGCATATATCTTATCGACTTTCGGGCTTTCTTTCAGCTTTCTGATAATGGCGTGTTCACGTCCGCCGCTGCCTACTACAAGTATTCTCATATACTTCCCTCCATCAATGGTGGAACAGGCGAATACCCGTAAATGCCATTGTCATATTATATTTATTGCAGGTATCAATAACATTGTCGTCACGGATAGAACCGCCCGGCTGTGCAATATACTGTACACCGCTTCTCTTTGCTCTCTCGATATTATCGCCAAACGGGAAAAATGCGTCCGAACCCAATGAAACTCCCTCAAATGTTGCCAGCCATGCTTTCTTTTCCTCTTTTGTCAACGGCTCAGGCTTTGTCGTAAAGAACTGCTCCCAAATACCGTCTGCAAGCACATCTTCATAATCGTCTGAAATATAGACATCAATCGTATTATCCCTGTCAGGTCTGCGGATTGTGTCTTTGAAAGGAAGTGCAAGTACTTTCGGGCACTGACGGAGATACCAGATATCCGCCTTGTTTCCTGCCAGTCTTGTACAATGGATTCTTGACTGCTGACCTGCACCGACACCGATAGCCTGACCGTCTTTTGCATAGCATACGGAATTGGACTGCGTATATTTCAGCGTAATCAATGCCACTATTAAATCTCTCTTTGCACTTTCAGGCAAATCCTTATTTTCCGTCACGATATTTTTCAGCATATCTTCATCAATTTTCAGGTCATTCCTGCCCTGTTCAAACGTAATGCCGTAAACCTGCTTACGCTCGATTTTTTCAGGCACATAATTTGTATCAATCTTCACTACATTGTATGTACCCTTACGCTTTGACTTGAGAATTTCAAGGGCTTCATCTGTATAGTCGGGAGCAATGATACCGTCTGAAACTTCTCTCTGAAGCAACAATGCGGTCTGCTTGTCGCAAGTGTCGGAAAGTGCTACCCAATCGCCGTATGATGACATTCTGTCAGCACCCCTTGCCTTTGCATAAGCACTTGCGATAGGCGACAATTCCAAGTCATCTACAAAATATATCTTCTTCAAAGTATCAGATAATTCCGTTGCAACTGCCGCACCTGCCGGACTAACGTGCTTAAAAGATGCTGCTGCAGGAAGTCCTGTTGCGGCTTTCAGTTCGCATACCAACTGCCAGCTATTGAAAGCGTCAAGAAAGTTAATATAACCAGGTCTGCCGTTGAGTACCGTTACAGGCAATTCACTGCCGTCATTCATAAATATCTTTGACGGTTTCTGATTGGGGTTACAGCCATATTTCAATTCCAATTCGTTCATGTTCATTTCCTCCGATTACTGATTTTTATTGACGATTCTGTCTTCAAATTCGCCTGTTGCAAGGTCGATAAACCTTGTATAAAGAGAAACTTTATTATCCTCATTGAGAGCATTCCATACATTGTTTGTAAACTCATCAATATCGCCCTCAACAGTAACAAGTGTCGGTTCACCCTCAAATGACGGAATCGGATTGCCGTCACACTTATAAGTGTGAATGAAATGTCCCTCACCTGCAACGGGCTGTGCATATTCATAGAAAAATCTCAATGCGGAATCCTCTCTGCCACAGTTGCTTTTGAGAATCGACATTTTATAGGAAAAATCACCGTCGGCAAATTCCAGTATGCCCGAAATTCTCGGTGTAAAGTTCGGCGGATCGGGTTCAAATGTGCGTGTTCTCAATGCTTCCTCAAAGGTCTTGCCTTCCAGAATGAAATCCCTTGCGGTATCGGTCTGGTCACCGTTGGTAACGATTGTCGCATTTTCAAGCGTTCTCACAGGGGCATAGATGATCAATGACGGATCAACCAATTTTGACGGATCAAATGCCTGTGTTTTCAGGTCGTTGCCCTCTTTGACAAATACTCTGTTGCGGCTGTTGGCACTTCTGCCCATGATGAAATAGCCGATGACAGCCTTTTTGCCGTCTGCACTCTTGCCGATAATAATTCCTCTGCCCGGATAGGTCGTTGAGGAAATTTCCTTTTTCAAATCTACCATAATAACATTACCTCACATATACTTTATTGTCTTTGACTTCAAGCCTGTCATCACAAAACAGGGCTACCGCCTGCGGCAAAATTTTCCATTCCGCCTGTTCCATGACTCTTTTCTGCAAAATTTCAGGCGTGTCGTTCTCCTGCACTTCAACGGCTTTCTGTAAAATGATAGGTCCGCCGTCGCATACTTCCGTTACAAAATGCACCGTTGCACCCGTCAATTTCACGCCTTTTGCCAATGCTTCTTCATGCACTCTCAGACCGTAATAGCCTTTTCCGCAAAAGGACGGTATCAATGCAGGGTGTACATTCATCATTTTATTCGGCATAGCCTTTGTCACGAGTTCGTCAAGAATTGTCATAAAGCCTGCATATACGACTAAATCAGCCTTTTCTTCCTGCAGGGCTTTCAGCATATCCTTACTGTATTCGATAACATCAGGATAATCTTTTCTGACAAGCACCCTTGTTTTAATGCCATGCTTTTTCGCCCTTTCGAGTGCATAAGCGTCAGCCTTTGACGAGATAACACAAGTTATCCTGCCATTCCTGATAATTCCGCTTTCCTGAGCGTCAATCAAAGCCTGCAAATTCGTTCCGCCGCCCGATACAAGCACTACTATATTTTTCACCAAATCAACCCCTATGAAATCGGAGAGTGAAAAAAATATTCCTCACTCCTCATTCCTCATTTCTCATTCAATAATAACTCCCTCATCACTTTCAATGAGTTCACCCAAGATATAAGCGTCCTCACCGTTCGCTTTCAGGACTTCAACAGCCTTGTCAGCCTCTGACTTGTCAACTACAACAGTCATTCCCACACCCATATTATATGTATTGAACATATCATGTTCGGGCACATTTCCTGTTTTCGCTATCAAATCGAATATCGGCAGAATCTGCACATCACTCTTTTTAATGTATGCACTCAAATTTTTCATTAATATTTTTCCCGCTCTTTAAACGTTGAAAACGTTTAAATATTTTGAGATCGGAAGAGCGTCGTGTAGGGAA
>CAMHPW010000017.1 GCA_946187095.1 uncultured Clostridia bacterium
TTTCCCAGATATTTTGATAGTCGGTTTCATCGGCATTTGCTATCACAATGAATTCACCGTCACGGAATACGGTCGTATATTGATTTCCGACAATGCCGCTGTAAGAGCCGTCAGTATTTTCATTCCAGCGGAAACACTGTCCGCATTCAAACGTATTTTTCAGGTCAAAGCATTTGCCGATTCTGATTTCGATTCCACGATTGGTTTTGATATATTCCATATTACTTGATGATATCCGCAAGGGTAAATGAAATGACTTTTGCAAGGTCATCCAGCGAAAGCTGTATCTGAAAGCCTATTTTTCCGCCGCTGCAGAAGATCGTATCAAAGTTTTTGGCGGATTCATGTATGGTCGTGCGGAAAAATTTTTTCATGCCAATGGGCGAACAGCCGCCGTGTATATATCCTGTTAATCCTAACAATTCTTTTGACTTTACCATCGCAACGGATTTTTCGCCCACGCTTGCAGCAGCTTTTTTTAAGTCAAGTTCTTCTGCAACAGGCACTAAAAACACATAGTTGGCACCCGATTTCCCGACAGTGACGAGCGTTTTAAAGACCTGTTCGACATTCTGTCCCAAAGCGTTTGCGACTTCCACGCCCGATATCGCATCGGAATAGTAATGCTCTTTATATGGAATTTTCATGCTGTCGAGTTTACGCATCGCATTTGTTTTATTATCCTTTGCCATTTCTTTCATATATCCTTTCACTCGTATTCATATCTGTCAGCCTGTCCGAATACATCGACAGGCACGCCTAAAAGTGACATCATTTCGAGATAGCCTTCATATACTTCATCTCTTGAAAAATTGCCCTGCTGAAGCTGTTGGTCTGACAGGGAATTCAATTTTTGATAGAAGTCCGTTGCAAGCTCGATATATTTGTCGGAATATTCGATATTTTCATAAAGCATATCTTCGGCTGTGCCGATATCGCCTTCTTTGATCAGTTTCATGAGTTCGAGATGGAGGAGATCTGTTGGAGTCAGCGTGGAAGAATCATTGATATCTCCGATGATCTCATACTGCACTTCACCTTCTTTTTTGCCGAAAATGACGTTTCCGACAAATTTTGCCATCATTTCTATCTGACGCATGATCCAGTCGTCCTGAAAGCCCATTTTATGACATCTCCTTTTTGTGTATTTTGGTACGCTTGTTGTCTGAATTGAGGGTATAGCTGAAGCTCAGCATACACCTGTCCTGTCCCGAAGTGATTGCCGAACGGATAAGATCAATGAAATGCTTGAGGAGGAATCCTGCCGCACCGCCAAGCATATACAAAAGAATGTCATCAATGCATATCGTTCCTGTATTGAGGGCGAATTGTATGACTTCAAGCGTGATGCCTGTCCAGAGGCATATGATCAGCAAGTGCCATGATTTGATTCTGGGATTGAGTATCAGCAGGCTGAAACTCAGCGGTGCCAGAATAAGACTGTGCCAGAGAAGGTACAATATGCCGTTTTCATAGGAGCCGTCAAGACATTCCGTGATCTTTCCGAAAAGTATGAAGTTGAAATCCCTCGCTTCAGACAGGTGAGGACGGTACGGAAACAAATGCCTGCAAACGATCACAAGAAGATATATGATCATCAGGGATCGGATGGCGGATACGAGAAAATTGGAAAATCTCATGCGAGAATCGCTTGTATCGCCGAGACCGTTCCGGAGCAGCCGTACCGTCACTGCAAGGAAAAAAGGCACTACCCATGAAATGAACATCGTGACGATCTGATACTGACTGAGAACTGCCCAGAAATGATTTCCTTTTGTGGCTGTGCCGTTGATGAGATAGATCAGGAATCCCGGAACGGTCAGTATGGAATCGGTGAGCATGGCCGCACCGAGAGCCTCATAGCGTTTGACCGTAAAGAGCAGTGATGCGGATATGACAAATGAAAAGACAAATACATAGCCCTGTGCCAGGGCGATATCATTGATCTGATTCTTGGCATCATTAGGCAGCAGAAAAAGCATGAGTCCTGCCGCTATGGATACAAACAATTCGCCGATTGTCAGCTTTTGCATCGGAAGAAAGCTCATATATGATTCCTCCTGAAATTCATATAGTCCTCTAATATGATGACTGCCGCAACGCTGTCCACAACCGCTTTTCTCTTTTTTCCACGGGTATCCGTGATATTGAGATATTTATGTGCCGTCATGGTCGTTCCTCTTTCGTCATGGAGTTCCACGCAAAGCCCTGACTTTTCACGGAGAATTTCCGAAAAAGCCCTGACATTCAGGGCACTTTCCCCTTCTGTGCCGTCCATGTTTTTCGGAAGCCCCAGAACGATCATTTCCGCCTTTCTTTCTTTTGCGATCAAAGAAATTTTTTCAGCGAGTATATCGGGTTCGGTCTCTTTTATTACTGCAACGGGAGAAGCAATGATCTCATTCTTATCACAAACTGCTATCCCTGTTCTGACTCTGCCGTAATCTACTGATAAAATGATCATACCATCTCTCCCATTCTTTGATATTATTTGTTTTTATATATCCTGAAAGCCTCTTTTGCCCATTCGCTGTCGATCCTGATAAAGCCGTCATGCGTATCCATGTCGGCAAAGTGTTTTTTCACAAGTTCAAGCGAGCGGTTGTATACTTCAAGGCGTGTCGTCTGTATATACGGACGTTTTTCCGCACCGACAAAAAACTGGAAGCTGACCGTATTTTCTTCCTGATCCATTTCCAGAAAATAGCCTTCCGCTATTTTCTGACTGGCGGTTTTTTCCACGATTCTTGCGACAGCGTGCTTGGCAAGCTCCATCGCCATGTCATCATGACGGCTGTCGAGAATAGCGATTTTTTCCTTGAGTTCGCTGACGTTGGAAACAAGACGTTTTTTGATATCCGAAAGATCGGGATATTCATTTTCTATTTTCTCATCTGCAAGGAAACGCTTTTTCGTCTGCGGGATGTAATAGACCATGAAGCGATTTTCAAGGTCGTTATAAAGCAGCGGATGAAGAAGCTGCTTTTCAAAACTGCACTTGGGGCATTTCCATTTGAAAAAGCTGTCATTCAGAACGGAACGCTTTATATTCGGCACAGACTTTTGATTGGCACTGCAAATGAGTTTTACATCTGATTTTTCCAAGCATTTCGGACAAGTCACTGTTTTCATTATTTTTTCGGACATTTTATTCACCTGCAAAAAAATTTTTCTTATATTCTATAAATGAGCAAATTTGAAAGTTGCACAAAAAAACGTCTATGCGGCTGTCGCCGCATTTAACCTCTCCGCCTTGCTATGCTCGGCACCTCCCCTGAAATCAGGGGAGGCAAGCCGACTTTTTGCCTTGCGGTCAGTCTATGACTTGCGGCGGTGGTGGAGAGGTCGGAGACTTGCGAATATTGTGCAGTTTCACGAAGAATTCGGAATTTGCTTATTTATAGTTATATTATAACATATTCATATCGATTTGTCATATAGTTTTTATATATTTTTTGCTGTAAAAAAATTCTCCGCCGGAGTTCCCGACGGAGAATTTTTTTAAATTTATGCCGTTACTTTTACGGTGAAATATTTCTTGGAGATGCCGCCGATACTGTCTTTGGCTTTGACGCAGACATCGTATTCCGCAGCGGCTGCCGGAGTGATCTTGACACTTGTGTTTGTCTTGAAATCCTGTGCGGTTGTCCAGTTATTGCTGCTTTTCTGCTTATAGAGAACGGAATAGGTATATCCGCCCGAACCGTTCCTGGCAGAGCACGTTACCGTCACACTGCTTTTCAGCTTGATGGAAGTGGCAGAAATCGTAGAAGTATTTTCAACAGCGGGCTTTACGGTGATATCAAGATATGTTTTTGCGATTCCGCCGATACTGTCCTTGGCTTTCACGCATACCTGATATTTGCCGTCAGATGAGGGCTTTACAGCCAATTTTGCATTGGTGCCGAAATCCTGCTTCACAGTCCAGTTGCTTGCATCGGATTTTTTCAGATAGACCGCATACTGATATCCGCCGCTGCCGTTGGAGGCTGAAGCTGTGACAGTGGTAGACTGTCCTTTGATGATCGTTGCTGCGGACAGGGAGGCTTTTACCGTAACAGCGGCTGTAACTTTGAAAGAACCGTAGGCTTTTTGTACCGTTCCGTAGCTGTCCTTTACTTTCGCACAAACGTCATAAGTGCCTGTATTGGCAGGTTTGATATCCACTTTTGCATTGGTTGAAAATGCCTGCTTTTCCGACCAGCTGTCAGAAGTGGAATTTTTGTAGTAGAATGCGTATGTATAGCCGCCCGTACCGCCTGTTGCACTGACGGAAACGGTATTTGACTGACCGCATACGATAGAAGTTTTTGCAATGGTAAGTTTCGGAGTAAGCACTGCTGCGACACTTACTTTCTTGATGGCGGAATTGGTGTCTCCAAGGGCATCTTTGATGATCACATTGACTTCATAATCACCTACGCTTGTAAAGAGGATGCTTACAGAAGTATTGGTGCTGTAGTTCTGTTTGACTGTCCATGAAGAAGCACCTGATTTCCTGTACTGTACGAGATAAGTATAGCTGCCTGCACCGCCTGCTGCCGCACACGTTACCGTCACGGAAGTATTGGGAGTGATGTGATTGGAGGAAACGGAGAATTTATTGGAGAGTTTCGGGTTCACGGTGAGAGTGAAATATTTGGGAACGGTCGTCCCTGTATTGTCCTTTACTTTGGCACAAACTTCATATGTACCTGCTTTGGAGGGAGTTACCGTTATTTTGGCATTGGAAGAAAATGTCTGTGCTGCTGTCCATGAGCTTGCATCCTTCAGGCGATACCATACACCGTATGTACAGGTATTCTTGCAGTCAGAGGAAACAGTGACAGTCACTGATTTTCCAAGATTGATCTTTGTTGCCGAAATTGTGGAGGTATTGCTGAAAGCCTTGTTGCAGGTCAGAGTGAAATATTTCGATACGGAAGTGGCAGTGGAATCTTTTACTTTGATGCAGATCTCATAAGTGCCGGTCTCACCCGGCTTGAATGATGCGGAAGTGCTTGTGCTGAAGCCCTTTATCGTAGTCCATGAAGACGCACTTGATTTTCTGTAATAATAGGCATACTGATAGGAGCCTGAACCATCTTTTGCCACGCCTTTGAGGGAAGCAGAACCGCCCAGATAAAGCGAGGTCGTACTGACCGAAGAAGCATTGGAAATGGTAGTTCCCGATGCCGTGAAGGTCTTGTATACTTCGGCGGATTTTCCGTCATTGGATTTGAATTTGACGAGGAAATTGTATTCACCGGGCTTTTTGATGAAATAGCTGTAATTGGCAACTCCGGAAAAATCCTGCAGAAGTTTCCATGACGTTGCGGAAGGTGCTTTTACATAGAATGCATATGTAACGCCTGAACCGCCCTGCTGTGCTGCCGTGAGGACAACCGTATCTCCCAATGCATAGGAGGATTTGTTCAGGGATACGGTGCAGGTCATTTTGGATTCGGCTTTGAGAGTGACCGTCTGTGAAGCGGATTTTCCCGCATTATCAACGGCAGTGACTCTGATATTATAAGTTCCGGCAGAAGTCGGCTTAAAAGAACAGGATGTATTGGTCGTATATGCCGAAATGTCTTTCCAGCTTGATGAACCGGAAAGTGCATACTGATAGGTATAATGAACGGGGGCAGTTCCGCCTGACTGGGATGCACTGATCGTTGCCGCACTTCCGACATCAACGCTTGCAGGAGCAACCTTTGCCGTCATGAAGAAGACATTGCTTGTGTTGAGGACGATATTGAAACTGAGTGTCTTTGACTGTCCGGAATATTTGCCTGCACCCTTGATATTCACGGTTGCTGTGCCGACATTCGTATTGTTCTTGTATTCCACAGTATAGTCCGTTCCGGAAACGAGTTCATTTCCTGATTTGTCTTTGACGGAAATATTCGGATAGATCGGTTTGCCTGTATAATACTGGTCGGGGATACCGGCGAAGCTGTAGCCGTCCCAGCTCACAGAAACGGCTGTCAGAGTAGTCGAAGCTGATATGGAAGGGTTGCCCTTCAGGGATAACTTGACAGTGGCTGTTCCGGGGGCAACAGCGGTTATTTTACGATAGGAATACTGAAATGCAGTGGTATTGGAGATCGAGATATCCATATCATCCGCTGCCAGATAGGCTGAAACAGGATACTGTATATTGTTGACACACATACGCACATCACGGCTGCTGCCGCAGTTCATGGTGCCGCCAAATCCCAGACTGACATCCGAAAGGACTTTCGGATGTGCCTTTGTCGGCTGGTCAACTACCCGATTGGAGCTTGTATAGATGGATTCATCCATTCCTTTCGAGGCATCTGCCGAAAATAAGGCACATGCATACAATTTCTGGTTATGTGTCGTTTCGATAACGCCTATACCGACGGATTTATATGAGGATGATGCCAGAATATTAAGACTGTCATTATGGTTGCTCCAGTCCGAAACAACGGCCGCAATACCCAGATCATAGGCAATGAGCTGATGACAGCCGGTGACTTCACTGTCGCCGTTTGGTCTTTGAACAGAAGAATACAAAGAAAGCTCTGCTGCTCTGACCAATGCCGTGTTCATCAGATTCTGATCCATTGCGACAGCAGCAACATTGTACTGAGCCCTTGTCTTGTTGATGGCATCCAAGACCTGCTTGATCTGCTTGTATTTCTGTTTGATATTCAAGATGGTGATGTTCACCGGTGTGTCAGCAGCATTGACAGTTGTCTGTCCCACTGCAAAGAAAGACACTGTCATTACAACTGCCAACAAAATACTGATCATTCTTTTTCCGAATTTTGCGGTCATAAAGATCACTCTCCTTTTTTATTATATTTTAACACAATATTTTCTGCTTGACAAGAATTTTCTTGCAATGCTGCTATATATTTTGATGAAAAAATCTATAAGAACTGAATTTGCCTATAAAAAATCCCTGTATCATGAGATACAGGGAGATGTTTTTAATGCTGACCGCCGCCGAAAAGATCGGAGAAGTTATGACCTGACTGATAGGTCTCCTGCTGTGTATTGTCAAATTCATTCAGCTCTTCCATATCGGGACTGCCAAAGCCAAGATCATTGTCGGGGCCTTTTTTAATAATGGCTTCCAGTGACTTGTCTGTCTGATAGTCGGCTGAGTTGGAATTGAATGCATCATCGGGACCTTTTTTGATCAGGGAATCCAGACTGCCGTGTTCCACAAGGGGAATATCGATATATTCATCTTTGGGAGGTTCGGGCATATTCTGAATGGTTTCAATAGGAGGTGCAGGCGGTGCGGGACGCTCCGGTTCGGGCATACCGTGCGAATCAGCCCTCGCCAGAGAAAGAGCACTCTGATTGGCTCTGTCCTTCAGCTTGAAGATCAGGAATATGGCGATGCCGATACCTGCCAGAACGATAAATCCGATAATGATTGTGATGGGATTGAATGACGGATGGGGATCCTGCTCGGGAATCTCTATCGGAGCGAGGCTCTCACTGTCATATTTGAATTTTTTGATCTCCTCGGCAGTATAGGTCTTTGCCGTAAGGGTGAGCGGAACACTGGTCTTATTGAAATTGTCGGATACTGCCGTTGTGACAACGGTATAAGAACCTTCTGTCGTAAGGATGATTTCACCGATAAACTGACCGTTTGACTGGGGAGTAAGATCGATCGTCTTGATCTCGCCGCCGCCTGTGACAGTCGTAGTCATGGAGATATTCTCCGTAAGCGACTTGTCTGTGACAAGTCCTAATTCATTGTTGAGAGAGGCAACGATCCTTGTGGTCTCGCCAACAACAAGGGTATTATCCAGGTCTGCAATGCTCTGCTTGACGTACATGGAATAGAAATCAAGCTGTGAAACACTGCAGTTTTCGTTGGTGGCATTGTCAAGATGAAGCTTCCACCTGCCGCTGACGGGAGAGAGCATTTTGATGAGAATATAGCTGTCCGTTGTCGTGACGACAAAATTCTCATTATTTCTGATATCGATCGTTTCACGTCTGGGATTCATCAGAACAGGATTGAGCTGGTCAATCGAGAGTCTGCTTCGTATGATCAGATTGACGTATGATACACTCTTGTCTTTGATATACACTTCAACATTACCGTCTTTGATCTCCTTGCTGTCACCTTTGATATCATAGATATCGGCAAAGATATCTGCAATGATAGCAGGAAGCTCATTGGATGCCTTGGCTTCAAACGCCTTGCCGCCGGTTGTTTCGGCAATCTTGTTTGTTTCTTTCTTGTCAAGCGTTCCGTCATAATTCAGACCGATCGCATAAACGGGTATCTCATTATCGCTGAGTTTCTGCAATACGTCATTCATTTCCTTTTCAAGCTGTGCGTCGGACTTTGAACCGTCAATGAGATGGGTATTGCCGTCACTGAGGAGGATCACGGCTTTTTTTCTTCCGTCATCCTCTGTCATGTTCAGTTCATGGAGCTGCAGGGCTTTGTCAAGACCGAGGGCGATATCCGTATCACCCTGCGGATTCCTGTTCATTCCCGAAATTTTGGTTTTCAGTTCGGCAAGGTGTTTTTCATCGAGAGCCGTGATCGCTTCAGACTCCTTGATGATATGGCTGTAAATGGTATAGCCGACACCGCAGGTGTCATCACACAAATCTGTGAAAAGGCTGAACGCATCGGCGGCAACCCTGTTCGGATCGGATTCAAGCATGGAACCGCTGGAGTCCAGTACGAATACAACGTCAAGATACATATTTCCGTTGCCTTCGGGAATAAGGCTGTCAACTGCCGAAACGCTGATCCCGAAACAGCTCAGTGCGATCAGTGCCGCTGTGACAAAAGAAACGATTTTTTTGGAAAGATTACGCATAATTCTGACCTCCCTGCATTTGAATCAAATATTCTTATCTTATCTTGATATGCACTTCACGAAGCTGCTGTTCCGTCACTTCTGTCGGAGAGCCTAACAGCAGGTCCTGTGCATTGCTGTTCATCGGGAATGCGATCACTTCACGGATATTTTCTTCTTCCGCAAGCAGCATGAGCATTCTGTCAACGCCCGGTGCCATGCCTGCATGAGGCGGTGCACCGTATTTGAAGGCATTATAAAGCGATTTGAATTTATTTTTGAGTTCGTCTTCACTGTAGCCTGCGATCTCAAATGCCTTGACCATGATATCAAGATCATGGTTCCTGACAGCACCTGAAGAAAGTTCTACGCCGTTGCAGACGATATCATACTGATAGGCAAGAATTTCCGTCGGTTCTTTTTCGAGAAGTGCCTGCATACCGCCCTGCGGCATGGAAAACGGATTGTGAGTAAATATAACTTTTCCGTCCTCGTCAAGCTCGTACATCGGAAAGTCTGTGATAAAGCAGAGTTCAAATTTGCTTTCGTCAATGAGCTTCAGACGGTTTGCCACTTCTGTACGAATCTGTCCCGCTAATTTCGGGGCAAGCTCCTTGGAATCTGCTATGAAATAAATGACATCTCCTGACTTTGAGCCGTTTCTTTCAATGAGTTTTTCCCTGTCGCCTTCCTTGAGAAATTTATCAATAGGTCCGTCAAAGGTCATATCCTCACGAACTTTGACATAACCCAAGCCCTTCATGCCGATGGAAAGGGCAAATTCCTCCATGTTCTTGAACCACTTTTTCGACTGTGCGGCGGCATTCGGTACATTGATGCTCCTGACCGTCTTTTTTCGGAACGGTGCAAAATCCGTTTCGACAAACATATCACTGATATCCTTGATCAAAAGGGGATTTCTCAGATCAGGCTTGTCAGTGCCGTAGGTCAGCATGGACTCTGCAAAGGGGATTCTTCTGAAAGGCGGCTTGGAAACCTCTTTGTTTGAAAATTCTTTGAACGTCGCATAAAGCACTTCTTCGGCGGCGGCAAAGACATCTTCCTGTTCGGCAAAGGACATTTCAAAGTCAAGCTGATAGAATTCCCCGGGAGAACGGTCTGCCCTTGCGTCTTCGTCACGGAAACACGGTGCGATCTGGAAATACTTGTCAAAGCCCGATACCATCAGAAGCTGCTTGAATATCTGCGGAGCCTGCGGCAGTGCATAGAACATTCCCTTGTGCTTTCTGCTGGGAATGAGATAGTCTCTTGCACCTTCGGGAGAGGAACATGACAGGATCGGTGTCTGAATCTCAAGAAAGCCCATTTCCGTCATTTTCTGACGCAGGAATGAAATCAGTTTTGCACGCATAACTATATTATCATGGACTTTTTTATTTCTGAGATCGAGAAATCTGTATTTGAGTCTTACATCTTCCCGGACTTCCTTGGAAGTCTGTATCTCGAAGGGCAGCGTCTGAGCCTTGCCCAGAACGGTGATATTTTCGGCATGAATTTCCACTGTACCTGTCGCAATCTTGGGATTGATCGTGTCTTCGTCACGTTTGGTGACATTTCCCGAAACCGTTACCGTACACTCTTTGGAGATGTTTTCAAGAAATCTCTCGTCATGCACAACGACCTGTACGACTCCGTAATGGTCACGCACATCCAAAAACATGACTCCGCCATGGTCACGGATATTTTCTATCCAGCCTGCCACTCTGACATTTTTATCGATATCGCTTTCTCTCAATTCACCGCAGTAATGGGTGCGGTAAGCATTTTCTCTTGGCATGATAAATTCTTTCCTTTCAAGCAATTTAAGATATTAACTATCCCATTATACCATTATTTCAATGACGTTTCAATCATTTTTTATAAAAAATTGCGAAATATGGCGTAGTAAAAAAAACTTAATAATATTGAAATTTTTGTTCAAATAGTATATAATGTAGGTCAAAAGATAATGGGGAGCGTTCTGATATGGATAAGATAAAAGAAAAGCTGTCTGTTCCGATGGTGCAGATCATACTGTTTGCACTTCTGACGGTGTGCGGTCTGACTTTTATAGTAACTACGGCGGAAAGCGACAATGAATACAATACGCCCGATATGACCGATCCGAGAGCGGCGGCAGTGGTCACTTCCGTAACGTCATATTCCGCTGAAGAAAACGGAAAAATTGTGGAATACAGCGATGTGATCGTGAATTTCAGTGTCGATGGCAATGAATACAATAATATTTCTGTGTATAAAGTGCCTTTTCATGTAGACATAGGCAATACACTGAATATCAAATACGATAAGGACTACCCGGATATATGTTCCATAGTGGACGATCCTGAACCAAGGTACAGTATATTGGCATATGTATTCTGGACTGCCGTGACTTTATTCGGAATAGCAGGTCTGATCTTTTCAATAAGGCGTGCAAGGCTGAAAGAGATCAGGGAAAATGTGGCGGCAAGAAATGCTACCAGAGAGGAAATTGACAGCGTAAAAGAGGCTTATATCGGCGAGGACGGTGTGGTCGGTCAAAGCACCGCACTGTCCGATGATAAAATTGACTATAATCAGGAATATGATGCCAACAGGGGTGTGATGGATTCCTACTTCGATCCCTTTGCGACATATTCTGACTACGGAGAGGAGGAAAAGCATTTTTGAACAAATAAAATTAATGGATTTTGTAAAAAATGCTGATTTTTTTAAAAAATGCTGTTAAAGAATTATTTGTTGGATATCTGTTGGATGACCTGTGTTAAGATACTGTAAACGAGCGGTCTCGTTCCTATTGTTTAAAAAAGGAGTTTTTCCTGTGAAAAGAATTTCAAAAATATTCTCCGTAATTATTATAACAGCTTTTCTTCTTTCGGGCTGCGGTGAGAAAACCAATGAAAGCAGTGATATCATGCCGGAAAATTCCGTGACGGCAGGAGAAAGTTCTCAAAAGGAAACCGTAATATCCGAGAAAACTTCCCGTATCGAAAAATCTCAGACCGAAAGTCCAAAGCAAAGTTCTGTGCAGAGTTCGGAACAGACTTCTTTGGAAAGTTCGCAGGAAATTTCCGAAACATCGGGCGAAACTCATGAAGATGAAAGCAGTGAAGCGGAAAGCTCCGGAATATCGGAGGACTCCGAAGAGGAAAGCTCGGAAGAACTTTCAAGCGAACCTGAAAGAGTGATCGATGAATCGATCCTGTATGAATTTGACAAAAAGTATTTCGTCAGGCAGCTTGATGAAAAAATGCTGGACTGCTTTGTTCAGATGTATGATGCCGTACAGCATTTTGATACAACGGCAAGATTTACGGAAACGATACCGTCAGATGATCTTGATACTCTCATGTTCCTGCTCAATTACGACTGCCCCGAACTGATACAGCTCAACGGGGATTATTCGCCGATCTATACAGATGAAACAGAAGAAAATGTATTGGGTGTTTATTTCACTTATAACATGAAAGAAAATGATTTCCATGACCGCATGGAGGAACTTCAGCTTTTCTTCGAGAATCTGAAAGCCGATATCGGTGACGCAGATGAATTGGAAAAAGAAAAATATGTCTATGACATGATATTCCGTGAATGTGTCTATGATGACGAAAATGCTTATTCAGGCACCGTCTGGGGTACCCTGATCAATCATATCGGCAGGTGTGAGGGAATCTGCAAATCTTTCATGTGGTGCATGAGAGAACTTGGCACAGAATGTCTGTGTGTGTCGGGCATACCTAAATGGGAAACTGATGCGGTATATTCCGGACATTCATGGAATATTGTCAGGATCAGCGGCGAATATTATCAGCTTGACCTGACCATTGACAATATCAAAGAACGCTTTTCTGATGAGAATCATGCCAATTACGGCTTTTTCAATGTCAATGATGAATTCAATGACAAGACACATGAAATGTATGCTTTCTATAAAAATATCGGTGTGCCGTCCTGTGACAGCGAGGAAATGAACTATCACAAAATGAACGGCTTGTATGTATTTGCCGATCAGGATATTGAAGAACAAGTCAAACCTAATAGTTTTATCCAGCCTCCGAATCCCCATCAATCCGCATTTACTCCAACAAATCGCTCCAAT
>CAMHPW010000018.1 GCA_946187095.1 uncultured Clostridia bacterium
TGCTACTAACAAAATTGCCTGTTATTACTTAAAACAATGAAAGTTATGGTTTAAAAGTAATGGCATAAAAAATACAGCCGTACACGCTGTCGTGTACGGCTGCATTTTTAATAAAGTACCAGCGTATTGCCTTTGATATAGGAATTGCAGGCATAGCTCTCATATTTATTGAGTTTGGTATCGTAGATAAAGCAGTATCTGAAAGCGGCGTTGTCTTCTGTGCTGTGGAGAGTCCTGTTGGTAATGACATATCTGTTGTCCATGCAGGATACGAAATCGCCCATTTCACTGTCATATTCGAGTTCGACATCGGAATTGACGATGCCCTTGACATACTTGACACGAACGCCCGAAAGAATGGAGAACAGTCGGAACGGGTTTTCTTCCAGTATATACATGACGCTGTCATCATTGGAATGGAGCGTGGTTTCCACTTCAAGCTTGCCTGTAGCGGCATTGTAGCTGCATATTTTTTCAATGCCGCTCTTGAATTCTTTGGCACGGAAATAGACGGTACTGCCGGCAATGCCCATATATCTGACAAGGGCTTTGATATCGGCACTTGCGATACAGCGTTTTGTAATAATTTCCTTTCCCTGCTCAAGTTCTTTTTCGAGTTCTTCCAGACGGCATATCCAGATATTGTCTCTGATATCGGTATGTACCCATCTTTGTTCCTTGAAGAAATTTTCTTTAATGCTTTCCTCCGCATAGGGATCGAGGAGCAAAACGAAGTTTTCATTTTTGAGATTGAGGACTTTGATATTCTGACAGCCCACTTTTGCGACAAGAGAGGACTTGACGAAATATTTTTTATTTTCCTCAAGGTTATAGAGATAGCACAGACAGTCACAGCCTGTCACTTCTTTATATTTATCGAAAATTTCGGTATTGTCCCTGTCGGGTGCCATATAGATGAGAATATGTTCGCTGTCGAGGGCG
Source organism: uncultured Clostridia bacterium (assembly GCA_946187095.1). Classification (GTDB taxonomy): domain Bacteria; phylum Bacillota; class Clostridia; order Oscillospirales; family Acutalibacteraceae; genus UBA1213. The sequence goes on from CAMHPW010000018.1 coordinate 943, forward strand.
GTACATTCCTTGAAAGCACCGGTGCAGACGACTTTTTTTCTGTTTTTTTCCATGCCTGTTTTCTTGTCGAGTTCGATGAGCCAGAGGCTGTTGGAGGAATTTTCCAGAATGAGTACAAGCGTTTTGTCGAATACAAAGAGATGTTCCACAAACGTAGGATCTTCAAGGGAATAGTTTGCGATCAGTCTTTCTTTTCTTGCGGAGCGGTCATACTCGAATACAAAGAGATTATGCTGTCCGTTTTCATTTTTTTCTTCGAGATAATAAATAAATTCATTATTGACTTCCGCAAGCTGAATATTTCTGTCAGCAAAAATATTTCTTATATCTACCACTATCATTTCAAGTTTCCTTCTTTCATTATATTTACGATACTAACTGTGAATCGGTGCCGTTGGTCGACATCGTGAACATACCGCCGCTGCTGCCGACATAGTAAATTTTATCACCGGCAATGGAGTAGTATATGACATCACTTTTGAGCGTATAGGATGCCGAACCGTCATTTTTCATCATGCCAAGGTTGAATATCCCAAGGGTATTGCCGCCGTTGGCCACCTGATCGGCGGCATTCATCAGATCCCCGTTGATACTGAGATAATAGATATAATCTCCGTAACCCGAAACCTTCACGATATTCGATCCGCCGAGCTTTTTGACATCATTTCCGTTAAGATTCGATGAAAAAACGGTACCAGGGTTATATTTTGAATTGTTGATCAGAATGATCCTGTCACCGCAAAGGCTCATTCCCATCGGTTCAAGTGAAACGCCGCTGTAGCTGAAACTGAGAGATGTTACAGCCGATGGTGCGTTGAGATTGACGGAATTGACTTTTCCGCCGTTTTCCGTCTTGCTCAATGAGAGTATGTACATCTGATCTCCGTGTATGAACAGGTTGGTGATCGAATCGGATGTTGTATAAAATCTTTGTGATTTTTCCGTTTCAACGTCAATGCGGTCTATTTTATTGCTGTCTTCCGTGAGATAGTACAGATACTTGCCGTGTGCCATCAGGAAAACGGGCTTGACGGCTTCCGTATAAATTTTCAGGTCTTTTCCTTCCTCGTTGACGGAACATATGGAAAGGCTGTTTCCTGTAACAGATGCAAGGAAATACAGTCTGTCATTGAGATAGTTGATATAAAGGATATAATTGTTGGTGCGTGTGCCGTTGTAAACGACAGTTGAACTGCCGTCGGGAGAAAGGCGGCACAGACAGCCCTTTGCATTGGTGTAATAGACATTGCCCTTGCCGTCTTCGGCGGCAAGACCGCCGTTATTGAGGTTGGAACACCTGGCACTGTTGGAGTCAAATCCGCTGACAGTCACCCCTTCGGCAGATGACGAAACGGAACCTGCCAGAAGTTCTGCCATTGAAAGACTGCCCGAAAACATTTTCATGAACAGGGAAGCCATACATGAAATTATTACAATGATAAGTATCATCTGTAATGCCGAAAGTACCAGACCTGATATCATCAGTATTTTATCCGTCATAGTGGGAGTATAGCCCGATGATGACATTGTTGAGTAAACAGGATTTGTCGGATAGGGGCTTACATAACCGCCGCCGTCGGGATTGTTCTGCGGATCAGTGAAGCTGAAAAATGTGAATTCTTCCTGCTGCTGAGGAGGATCATCGGCAGGGGGAGAAGCCTGCGGTTCGGGACTTGCAAAATTGAAATTATTTTCATCCTGATTTTTTTCAAGATTCACAGGCGGAGCGAAATTAAAATCATTTTCAGGCTGAGCCTGTTGTTCAGGCGGTGCAAAATTCCTGTACTCCTGCGGAACTGTCACAGGCGGTGTCTTTTCAAGGGACACGGGAGATGACGGCTGTGAGACCACAGGCGGTGTCTTTTCAAGGGACACGGGAGATGACGGCTGTGAGACCACAGGCGGTGTCTTTTCGAGGGATACAGGAGGTGACGGCTGCGAGACCACAGGCGGTGTCTTTTCGAGAGACACAGGAGATGACGGCTGCGAGACCACAGGCGGTGTCTTTTCGAGAGACACAGGAGATGACGGCTGTGAGACCACAGGCGGTGAGGTCTTTATTGGAGGTCTTGGCGGTTCAGGCGGTTCGGAAACACGCCTTATGACAACTTTTTTGGGTTTTTTCACCTTTGGCGGAATGTCCTTTTCAGGCACATATTCGTCTATAAAGAAATTGTTGAAGGAAAAAGCCCTTTCCGCATTTTCGGGGGATGTGCAGAATTTTATCTGCATATCTTCGGGAATGGCAGAAAAATGTTCTTTATCGCCGTGAGCCTGCCGGTCAAGTGCCTGTCTCTGCATCTGTGCCTGAGATAAAGCGTAATAGGTATCGCCGCCGGCTGCGATGGGCACAGCCGTCTGCATCTGCAGGTTTCTCGGTACGGCATAGCTGCCGTGATAATGCCGGATGCCTTCGGGCATCTTGATGTCATTGATCTGCATCTGGTCGCTGAATCCGATCGGCGGCAGTTCGGGCGTATTGGCATCAAGCAGTTCAAGCGGATCGGCAGCCTGTATATTCGGCAGGGGCTTGTGATTGAAATATTCAGGATCGATCTCTCCCTTGGGAATCTCCTGATGCTCCTTTGCACCGATCGGCGGAAGATACGATTCGGGATCGTCATCGGGCACTTCGGGAGTGATACTGAAGGCACTGTCCTCCTGCATTTGCTGCTGACGGGCAATTTCATCAAGAGAAAAGTGCTTCGGAGAAGAAGTGTCTATCCTGTTTCCGCAGTTCAGGCAGAATTTACTTTCGTTTGGTACATTTGCACCGCATTTCTCGCATTTTACCATGATCAATTCCTCATTTTTATGTCACGTTGTGAAAATTCATATTATTTACCATAATAAGTATAGTTTATCATTGTGTTTTTGTCAACTTTTATTAAGAACTTATTTTTAAATTTTTTATGAAATGCTTGTTAAATGAAAAGTTTTCGTATATAATGTATGTGTGCTTATTTTTGGAAAGAGAAAAGAGGAGTGAAAAAATGGAATTTTATGAAATAACTCTCAAAGGCATGAAAAAGATATTGGATGACTGCAAAGAAGAACAGTATGCCGAAATTGTCGGAAAATGTATCGCAAAATGGCAGTCCGACAGGGATGTCAGATGTATGCTGACGGAGTTTGCCGATAACGGACGTTTCAGGACTTTCAGGTTCAGGTCTGCGGATTTTTCATCGGCGGAACAGGCTTTCTGGACAAATCAGCTTTTCGGCGGACTCGTTGCCATGATGATACAGCTGGGAGGATTCATTCTTGACGGTCATACCGTAGGAATTGATTTTATCAGAAGCAATTTCGGCAGACCGACAGATGTACTGACAGGTTATCAATGCAAGTCGTGCGGCAAGTTCTTTGCATCAGCCCTTGATATTGACAAATATATTTCCCTGCCCATCATAGGCAAAAGAATTGCGGACGGTCTTGAAAACGGCAGTCTTGATGATGAGATCGATATCATCATGTCATTGTCTGCACCTGAGATCGAAAAGGAAAGAAACAGGGCAAAACTCCGCTGTATCAATACCAATATCACGGTCACAGAGGAGAAGCCCGTGATGTGTCAGTCGTGCGGAAGCAAAAGGATCGATCCGCACAAGTTCCTCAGAAGCGTGAAAGCACCTGTATTTGTGCCGCTCAATTCGTGAATACTGCCTTTCGGCTGTATATATATTTATAAAAGGAGAGAATACAAAATGAAAAAAAGATTATCCGTATTGCTCATAGGCTCGCTCGTTGCCATATCCCTTGCGGGCTGCGGAGGCAGTACATCAGGCAATGAAAAATCCGCCGTTCCTCAGGACAGTTCCGTTGAAAGTACGGCGAGCGGCGAAAGTACCGTTGATTCAGACGTTTCGGAAAGCTCCGATACAAAGGGGGATAATACTTCAGAAACTGAAAACAGTACGGAAAACACGGATGTTTCAGAGACGGACGAACCCTCAAAGATAGTAGTTTCCGAAAGTCAGGAAGATATCGGTCCCAAAGAAGGCGATATCATCGTTGATGAAGACGGCAATGAATATATCTATCATGAGGACAGTGACATAGGTGACGGCGGTGAGGAAGAGCCCATGCCTGTTACATCTGACGGCACAGAGGAACAGCCCAAATATCTTGATGTTACATACACTCCCATTGATGTCAAAGATGCGAATGTTGAACCCGATGTCATCGATATGTCAGAACCCGAATATTATCTTATCACAAATTCTGCCGAACTCAGTGATTTTGTCGGCAAATATGAAAGGACATATTCACTCAATACTGTGGAGAGCGGTGTTGATTTCAATACGATAGCAGAAAAATTTGACGACACCTATTTTGAGTATATGTCTGTCGTTGTGATCCCTGCACAGTATGACAAAAATACAGAGAGTGAAATAGGCACGATCACCATTCAGGATGATAACTATGTGATAGAAGTCTGCACACAGCAGGCGGAATCGAAGGACCAGACAAATACAGTCTGCTTTGTCGTACAGACATACAAATCCGACATGGAAGGCAAAAATCTTGTTCTCAAAGTCATTGCTGAAGAAACCGTTGAAGAGGGCGGAGAAGAAGTTTAAAAAAATTTTCCAAAGTGTTGTAAAAATGATCATTGCTGTGTTATAATAAAGAGAATTTTTATATGAGGTGAAAGACCAATGGGACTCAGATCATGGTTCAGCGGCAGAAACAGCCGCCGTGAATTGAAAAAAATACAGCCCTTAGTCAATAAGGTGCTTGAACTTGAAGAAAAATACAAGGATTTTTCCGATGAAGACCTTCGTGCAGAAACTGCCCGTTTCAAAGCAATGTTTGAAGGCGTTGATGACAAAAAAAAGAAAGATGCCATTCTGGATGAGATTCTGCCCGAAGCATTTGCCGTCTGCCGTGAAGCATCATGGCGTGTGTTGGGAATGAAGCATTTTCCTGTGCAGATCATCGGCGGTATCATTCTTCACAGGGGACGTATCAGTGAAATGAAAACAGGTGAAGGTAAAACGCTTGTGGCGACTTTGCCTGCCTATCTCAATGCCCTTGCAGGTGACGGTGTACACGTTGTTACCGTCAATGAATACCTTGCCAAGCGTGATGCCGAATGGATGGGTAAAATTTATCGTTTTCTCGGACTGACTGTCGGCATACTCCAGCATGATTCCACCAATGATGAACGTAAAGCCGCCTACAATTCCGATATCACCTATGCGACAAACAATGAACTCGGCTTTGACTATCTGCGTGACAACATGGTTGTCTATAAAGAAAACAAAGTGCAGAGAGGTCATAATTTTGCCATTGTCGATGAAGTCGACTCCATTCTCATCGATGAAGCCCGTACTCCTCTTATTATTTCAGGTCAGGGCGATAAATCGACTGATCTCTATGAAAGGGCAGATACTTTTGCAAAGTCCCTTAAATATGAGACGATCACGGAAACGGATTCCAAAGAGGACAATGACGAACTGTATGTTGCAGAGGGCATTGACTATATCGTAGACGAAAAGGCAAAAACGGCTACTCTCACACCTGCAGGTGTCAAGAAAGCAGAGGCTTTCTTTGATCTCGAAAATCTGACCGATCCCGAAAATATCACGATACAGCATCATATCAATCAGGCGATCAAAGCCAACGGTGTCATGAAAAGGGATATCGAATATGTCGTGAATGAAAAAGGCGAAATCATTATCGTTGATGAATTCACAGGACGTTTGATGTACGGCAGACGCTATAACGAGGGACTTCATCAGGCAATCGAAGCCAAGGAAGGCGTTGACGTTCAGCGTGAAAGCAAAACGCTTGCCACAATTACTTTCCAGAATTTCTTCCGTCTTTACAGGAAGCTGTCGGGTATGACAGGTACTGCCATGACAGAGGAAACGGAATTTTCCGAAATTTATAAACTCGATGTTATCGAGATTCCGACAAATAAGCCCGTACAGAGAATTGACCATCCTGATGTGATCTTCAAGACGGAAAAAGGCAAATATGCGGCAATGATAGAAGACATTCTGGAAGCCAACAAAAAAGGTCAGCCTGTACTGGTCGGTACGGTTTCCATCGATAAGTCCGAAGAGTTGAGTGCCCTGCTGAAAAAGAAAGGCATTAAACACAACGTCCTCAATGCGAAACTCCATGCAAAAGAGGCAGAGATCGTTGCACAGGCAGGTAAATTTGGTGCTGTGACGATTGCTACCAACATGGCAGGACGTGGTACGGATATCAAGCTGGGCGGTAATGATGAATTCCTTGCCGTTGCGGATATGCGTAAACAGGGCTTTACAGAGGAACTGATCTATGAAGCCACAGGCTATGCCGAAACAGACGATCAGGAAATCATCAATGCCAGAGAAACGTATAAGAATCTCCTTGAAAAATACAAGGCGGAAATTGACGTGGAAGCCGAAAAAGTCCGTGAAGCAGGCGGATTGTTCATCATGGGTACGGAAAGACATGAATCCAGACGTATCGACAATCAGTTGAGAGGTCGTGCAGGCCGTCAGGGCGATCCCGGTGCAAGCCGTTTCTATCTCTCGGCGGAAGACAGTTTGTTAAGACTTTTTGCAGGCGACAGAATTGCACAAATTATGGACAGAATGCCCGGTGAAGAAAATGAACCTCTTGAAAGTGTACTGCTTTCCAAGACGATTGAAAGTGCACAGGCAAAGGTCGAGGGCAGAAACTTCAATATCCGTAAGAGTGTACTGGAATTTGACGATGTTATGAACCGTCAGAGAGAAGTGATCTATTCACAGCGTGATCAGGTGCTTGACGGTGAAAATCTCCGTGATACGATCATTTCCATGATAGAAGATACCGTTGCGGGAACTGTCGATGAATATCTGCCGCATGAAGATAAGGACAACTGGAATCTCAAAGGCTTGCGTGAAGCCCTCAAAGGCTGGCTGATTTTCGAGGGTGACGAGGAAACCGCCAATTATTCCGAAGATGATCTTGAGAATCTCGAAAAAGAATATATCATCACATCTCTCACGGAAAAGGCTGTCAGTGAATATGAAGAGAATGAAAAGCTCATTCCCGAAGAGACCATGCGTGAACTCGAAAGAGTATATCTTCTCAAGAATGTCGATAATTACTGGATGGAGCATATTGATGCCATGGAGGAACTCAAAAAGGGAATCCGTCTGCGTTCCTACGGTCAGCATGATCCTGTTGTCGAATACAGGAGAGAAGGCTCTGATATGTTCGATGACATGGTAAGATGCATCAGGGAGGATACGGTAAAGATTCTTATGGTCGTTCCGAAGCGTGTCAGCGACAGGCTCAAGGAACAGGCGGAAATGGCTGCCAAACGTGATGAAATGCGTAATCTTGCCATCAAGAGAGCGGCAAGCGGGCGTGCAAGGGCAGCGGCATTTGCAGCACTTCGGGCACAGCAGGCTGCACAGGCTGCCGAAGAAGCTGAAACCATCACCACAGGTGTCAGCATAGATGAAAACGGTGAACTGAGTGCAGAGGGAATTGTCACTCCTCTTGAAGAAGAACAGCCTGCCGTTAAAAATATAGAGATCAATGCTGAAACCGAAAAGAAAATTTATTCCTATGATGACATTCAGAAGGCGGCAGGAAAATTCCTTGCACGTGAACAGGTCGCAAAACCGACTTCCACCAATCTGGACGGTGACAATACTCCGAAAACCGTTATCAAAAGAAATAAGATCGGCAGGAATGATCCCTGTCCGTGCGGCAGCGGCAAGAAATATAAAAACTGCTGCGGCAGAAATAAATAATCCCTGTACAAGTGTTGTATAATAAAAATATCAAAAAGGAGGTCTGCAGAGATGGATTTCATTGATAAGCTGAGCATGGCTTTGTCTGATTCCCTCGACTATCTCATAGACAGGAACAGACAGAAGGCACAGCTCAACAGGATCGAGGCGGTCATCAAAAATGAGACGGAAATTCTCAACCGTGCCTATATCGCTCTTGGAAAGCACTATTACAAGACGCTTGACGGCAGGACAGAGGAAACGGATATCTCACAGATATGCGATACCATCAAAAATTCCAAGCTCCGCCTGAAAAAAGCCAAAGCAAGATATGAATATATCTTCAAGTACGGTGTGCCTACGCCGGGACTCAGAGATGATATTTCTGTCGCATATATCGATGACAGCTATTATCCCGAAGAAAAAGTGTCCCGCAAAAGATCCGAACCCGATGATGAACAGGATATCACCATCGCTGTCCAGAAATGATGAAAAAATCAGGAATGAGGAATGTATTTCTCACTCCTGACCGCCGTCACCGCTGACTGTTTTGTGACAGCAGTAAATGACTTGCAAAAAAATAATAATTCGCTGTATTTTCAACAGAAAACAGCAGGAGGTAATTTTTATGAAAGCTATGACATCGGAACAGAAAGACAAAATGAAAGAAAAATCAGCTAAAAACACAAGAAATGCAAGAAGTGAAAGCATATTTGAGCTGGCGGCACTGGGACTTCTCACGGCAATATGCTTTATCATGTGCTTTACTCCCATCGGCTATATCAAAACGCCTGTTTTGAGTATTACTCTTATGACAGTGCCTGTGATCATCTCGGCAACAGTGCTCAAGCCCCGTGATTCTGCCATTATAGGCGGTATTTTCGGCATTACAAGTTTCATACAGGCTGTTTCGGGATTGAGTGCCCTTACGGGTGCATTGTTCCAGTTGAATCCCTTCTTTACATTCATTTTATGTGTCGTGCCGAGAGTTCTTGAAGGCTGGCTGGGCGGTCTGATCTTTCAGGGCGTAAAGAAAATAGACAAGACCAATTTCATCTCCTATGCGGCAGGAAGTCTTTCCGTACCCTTGCTGAATACACTTCTCTTCATGAGTACACTGTTTTTGTTATTCTACCATTCCGAGCCGATACAGAATATTGCCGCTGCCAAAGGGGCTGACAATGTTCTGGGACTTTTCGTGGCAATGGTCGGTGTGCAGGCTCTCATTGAAGCAGGTATCTGCTTTGTGTTGGGAACGGCTGTTTCAAAGACATTGGCAGTTGCCCTGAAGAAAATTAAAAAGTAAAAAGAGATTTCATCCTGTGAAAAAAAGCAGGATGAAATTTTTTTTGCCTCTCTTTATTTTCGTTTTTTCTTTTTATTGACTCCCAAAACACCGCCCAATGCCCCCGCTATCACGGCGGCTATCCCTCGAATAAGTGTGACAATCCCCATTTGCGTCCCCATCAATGCACCCACAGCCCATAATACAGCAAATACCGCCAGACCGCATACAGCCCCTGCCGCCATGCCCATGCTTTTATTGATCCTTGCGGCAATATAGCCGCCGCCGAATCCCCCGATGCACAGTACCGCTACTGCCCATATCATTGTCATGTCATAGGTGAATTTCTGCATTTTGACCATGACTGCCGCTCCGAATAAGATCAGTATCAATGTCAGGACTATCCCGAAAATAGTACCGAATATTTCTGATTTTATCATTTTTCTGATATTCAAATTTGATTCCCCCGTCAGCGTTTTCTAAATATCTATTCGTTCAGATCATGAAATATGAAAAAAATTCTGCCGTTCCTGTAGATTTTTCTGTTATGATATTGTATAATATCTGAGTGAATAAAAATTATGGAGGTCATATTTATGGGAATGACAATGTCACAAAAAATCCTTGCTGCCCATGCAGGTCTTGACAGCGTGAAAGCAGGTCAGCTCATTGAAGCTCAGCTTGACATGGTGCTTGGCAATGATATTACATCACCTGTTGCGATAAACGTCTTTAATGACGGCAAGGCAAGCGGTGTTTTCGACAACACAAAGATCGCTATGGTAATGGATCACTTTACTCCGAATAAGGATATCAAAGCTGCCGAACAGTGTTTGCAGGTCAGAAATTTTGCTGACAAGTATGATATCAAGAATTTCTTTGATGTCGGTCAGATGGGTATCGAACACGCCCTTCTCCCCGAAAAAGGTCTTGTCGGTCCGGGTACGCTCTGTATCGGTGCGGATTCGCATACCTGCACATACGGTGCTTTGGGTGCTTTTTCAACGGGTGTCGGCTCTACGGACATGGCTGCCGGCATGATCAGCGGCAAAACATGGTTCAAAGTTCCCTCTGCCATTAAGTTCAATCTTATCAACAAGCCGGCTGAATTCATCAGCGGCAAGGATATTATCCTGCATATCATCGGCATGATCGGCGTTGACGGTGCTTTATACAGGTCAATGGAATTTTTCGGTGACGGTCTGAAATATCTTTCAATCGATGACAGGCTCTGTATTGCCAACATGGCAATCGAAGCAGGTGCCAAAAACGGTATTTTCCCCGTTGATGACATTACAAGAGAATATATCAAAGATCGTTTTCAGGGTGAGCCTAAAGAATATTTTGCAGATGATGATGCGGAATATGATGAAGAATATACGATCGATTTGTCAAAACTCCGTCCGACAGTGGCATTTCCGCATTTGCCCGAAAATGCAAGAACCGTTGACGAAATAGGCGAAACGGAAGTGAAAATTCAGCAGGCTGTGATTGGTTCATGCACCAACGGCAGAATCTCCGATTTGCGTGCCGCTGCGGAAGTCCTCAAAAATAATACTGTTGCCAAGGGTGTAAGATGTATTATTATCCCCAGTACTCAGCAGGTATATTTGCAGGCTATGCACGAGGGATTGTTTGATATCTTCATCAATGCGGGTGCAGTTGTATCCACTCCCACTTGCGGTCCATGTTTGGGCGGTCACATGGGTATCCTTGCCAAAGGCGAAAAAGCTATTTCCACTACAAACAGAAACTTTGTCGGCAGAATGGGACACGTTGAATCCGAAGTTTATCTTGCAAGCCCTGCCGTAGCAGCGGCAAGTGCCGTTACAGGCTATATTACCGATCCTGCAAAGGTCATCAAAAAGTAAAGGAGATTTTCACATGAAAGCACAAGGTACTGTACATAAATACGGCGATAATGTCGATACAGATGTTATTATCCCTGCAAGATATCTCAATACAAGTTCACATAAAGAACTTGCCGCACACTGCATGGAAGATATTGACATTAATTTCACCAAAAACGTAAAAACAGGCGATATCATGGTTGCCGAAAAGAACTTCGGCTGCGGCTCGTCAAGAGAACACGCACCTATAGCTATCAAAGCATCGGGTATAAGCTGCGTTATCGCTTCGACATTCGCAAGAATTTTTTACAGAAATGCCATTAATATCGGATTGCCTATTCTCGAATGTGATGCCGCCGCTAAAGAGATCAAAAGCGGTGATGAAGTTGCCGTTGATTTCGATACGGGCATTATCACAGACATTACAACAGGTAAAACATATCAGGCTGAACCTTTTCCGCCGTTCATTCAGCAGATCATCACAGACGGCGGACTGATCAAACACGTTACAAAATAATGTGCAATTAGCAATGAGCAATTTGCAATGAAATGACTCCGAAAAGTTTTTTGACTTTTTCGGAGCCTTTTTGTTTTCCATGAATATCAGTCGAAAATTTCGGGCATGATATATTCAGACCATTCATTGAGGAGGGTTTTATACTCGAATGTAAAAACATTGAGCAGGCGTGTGGCGGTATCGGATTTTATAATAGCCTGATAATCCAACATCAAATATAAAGGAAATTCTATTTGCTCAATGTTTTAGGTCATTGGTATAACAGTTAAAACAATGTTACAAAAAGTTATAAAAATATGTTGACTTTTATATTT
>CAMHPW010000019.1 GCA_946187095.1 uncultured Clostridia bacterium
ATGTATAGTTGTGTATAGTTGTACATACCTTTCATGTAAAAAATCAAACTCTATAAAATATATAAAAAGTATGTGTCAACTATGCAGACTATACATTATGCGATTAAAGAATTATAAAATGTAAAGTCGACTTTACATTTTGGGAAGTCGACTTCCCATTTTGTGCAATCGTTTGCACATTTTAGGGACAGTCAACTGTCCATTTTTATATTTCCGTTAAAGAATAATGCAGGGTTTGCAGGGTTATATATACCTTTCGCATAAAAAATAAAGAAATAAAATTTATAAAAAAAGTATGTGTCAACTATGCAAACCCTGCATTATGCGAATAAAGAATTATAAAATGTAAAGTCGACTTTCCATTTTGCACAGCCGACTGTGCATTTTTCCCATCGATGGGACATTTTATATTTCTGTTAAAGAATAATGTATAGTTTTGTATAGTTGTCTATACCTTTCATGTAAAAAATCAAATTCTATAAAATATATAACAAAGTATGTAGCAACTATACAGACTATACATTATGCGATGAAAGAATGATAAAACAGGAAGTCGACTTTATGTTTTAGTAACAGTCGACTGTAAGTTTTTGTGTTTTTCAAGTTGACGAAACATCTTTGATATTGTACAATAATCACATGAATACTTTTTGGAAAGGAAATGCTTATGTTCCGATTAAGACGTTTTTTGAAACACTATAAATTACAGCTTACAATAGGACCTGTCTGCAAACTCATTGAGGCAATCTTTGAACTGTTCATTCCCCTTATCACTGCCGATATCATTGATACAGGCGTTAAAAACAATGATGTCGGCTATGTGCTCAGACAGGGCGGTTTCATGATTTTCCTTGGAGCTTTGGGACTTGGATTTGCCCTTGTCTGTCAGAAATCCGCCTCGATAGCCTCTCAGGGATTCGGTACGGAAGTCAGAAATGCCATGTTCAGGCATATCAACACTTTTTCCCATGCCGAACTCGATAAAATCGGCACTCCCTCTTTGATTACAAGAATGACCAATGATATCAACCAATTGCAGTTAGCCGTTGCCATGCTCATAAGGCTTGTCATAAGAGCACCCTTTCTTGTTATCGGTGCAATTATCATGGCTATGTCAATCGATATGAAAATGTCTTTGATATTTTTAGCCGCCTCACCTTTAATTGCACTGGTATTGTTTCTGATAATGTACAAATCCGTACCGTTTTTCAGGAAAATACAGAAAAAACTCGATACCGTTTCACTCATTTCAAGAGAAACTCTTTCGGGCAACAGGGTTATCCGTGCATTTTCAAAACAGGATTCCGAACAAGCCAGATTGGAAGAACAAAATAATGAACTCGAACAAACTGCCGTTGCCGTCGGAAGAATTTCCGCTTTGCTCAATCCCCTTACTTATGTGATAGCACAGGGGGCTATTATTGCCGTTGTATGGTTCGGGGCAAAGTTCGTCAGCAGCGGCGATTTGACACAGGGGGAAATTATCGCTCTCGTCAATTATATGACACAGATACTCCTTGCTATGATAGTTGTTTCAAATTTAGTGGTCATTTTCACGAAAGCGTCTGCTTCTGCCGCAAGAGTCAATGAAGTTTTCGATACCGTGCCGAGTGTTCGGGAAATCAACTCCGATGAGATAAGAACAGATGAAAAAGCCCCTGCCGTTGAATTTGAGAATGTTTCATTCGGCTATGCCAATAATGCCTATGCCCTTAAAAACATCTCTTTCACGCTCGAAAGAGGTGAAACAGTCGGCATTATCGGCGGTACAGGTTCGGGAAAATCCACGCTTGTCAATTTAGTGCCGAGATTTTATGACACTTCGGAGGGAAATGTTTTCGTTGACGGTGCAAACGTCAAAGATTATTCTTTTAAACAGTTAAGGGGCAAAATGGGTATTGTTCCGCAAAATGCGGTACTTTTTGCAGGCACTGTCAAATCCAATATGCTTTGGGGGAATAAAAATGCCTCTCTTGATGACATTGACAAGGCTCTGAAAATCGCTCAGGCTTACGGCTTTGTCTATGAAAATAAAGACGGTCTGGAAAGACCTGTCACAGCCGGCGGCAAAAATTTATCGGGCGGTCAGAAACAAAGATTGACTATTGCAAGGTCATTGGTTTCAAAGCCCGAAATTCTGATTCTTGATGACAGTGCAAGTGCATTGGACTTTGCGACAGATGCCGCCCTGAGAAAATCCCTCAAAGAAGAAACACAGAATATGACTGTTATCATGGTATCACAGAGAGTCGGCACTGTCCGTTATGCCGATAAAATCATTGTTCTCGACAAAGGCGAACTTGTCGGAATCGGCAAACATAATGATTTATTTGAAAAATGCAGCGTTTACAAAGAAATCTGCCTTTCACAGCTCAAAGCGGAGGAGGTCTTGAACAAATGAAAAATAAAAGCACTTTAAAGAGAATTCTGCAATATGCCAAGCCCTATCGTTCCAGCCTTGTCTTTGCGATGATATTCGCATTGCTGCATGTCGTTCTGAATCTGACTGCACCTGTACTTGTCGGCTATGCCATAGACAATATCACGGATAAAAATAATGTAAACTTCAATGACGTTGCACAGCTTTTGTTAATGGTCGGCATAACGGTTCTGGCTTGTGCGGTATTTCAGTGGCTCATGGGGCTTTGTATCAATACCGTCAGTTACGGTACCGTCCGTGATATGCGTAGGGATATTTTCCGAAAATTCAACACCGTCCCCCTCAGATACATTGACGGACACCCTCACGGTGATTTGATCAGCCGTATCATCAATGACGCTGATGCTGTCGGTGACGGTCTTTTGCAGGGCATTACACAGCTTTTTTCGGGGCTTGTCATGATAATATGCACTCTGGGCTTTATGCTTTTCATCAATCCGTATATAGCCCTTGTCGTTGTAATCATCACACCGCTTTCCATGTTCGTTGCGGGATTCATTACACAATTATCTCAGAATCAGTTCAAAAAGCAGTCCAAAACCCAAGGTGAGATAAGTGCCTACATAGAGGAATATATCGGACAGCAGAAAGTTGTGAAAGCCTTCGGCTATGAAGAACGCTCTCAGGAAGATTTTGAAGAAATCAATGCACGTTTGCTTGACTGCGGCAAAAAAGCACAGTTTTATTCCTCACTTGCCAATCCGAGTACACGATTTGTCAACGGCATTGTCACAGCCGCCGTATGCACAGTAGGCTCCATCAGTGCCATTCAGGGTACGCTTTCCGTCGGTCAGATATCCATGTTTATCACTTATGCAAATCAGTATACAAAGCCGTTCAATGAAGTGACGGGAGTTATCCCACAGTTACAATCGGCTCTGGCAGGGGCGGCAAGGGCTTTTGCACTTCTTGATGAAGATGACCAGACACCCGACACCGAAAACAGCATTGACATGAAAGAATGTAAGGGTAAAATCGACATTGACGGGGTTCATTTCTCCTATGTTCCCGAAAAGCCGCTTATCACGGACTTTAATTTGCACGTCAAGCCCGGACAGAATGTAGCGATAGTAGGTCCCACAGGCTGCGGAAAAACCACGCTTATCAATCTCTTAATGCGTTTCTATGACGTAAACAGCGGCGATATCAAAATTGACGGCATGAGTATTTATGATATCAAAAGAAATTCCATGCGTTCGCTTTACGGTATGGTCTTGCAGGAAAGCTGGCTTTACAATGCAAGTATCAGGGACAATATCGCCTACGGAAAGCCCGATGCAACGCTTGAAGAAGTCAGACAAGCCGCCAAATTCGCCTTTATCGACCACTTTATTGAACGTCTGCCCGACAAATACGATACGATCATTACAGAGGACGGCGGAAATCTTTCGCAAGGCCAAAGACAGCTGATGTGTATTGCAAGGGCTATGTTATGCAATCCGTCCATGCTGATTCTTGATGAAGCCACTTCCAGCATTGATACCCGTACAGAGATAAAAATTCAGCGTGCTTTCAATAAGATGATGGAAACACGAACAAGTTTTATTGTTGCCCACAGGCTTTCGACCATCAAGGAGGCGGATATCATTCTTGTCATGGAAGACGGCAATATCATTGAACAGGGCAATCATGATGAACTTATGGAGAAAAAAGGCTTTTACTTTACGCTGTATAACTCACAGTTTGCCGCAACCTGAAGGAGAATTTTCATGGAAAGAATTGATAAGATATTATCTTCACAGAATATTGCTTCCAGAAGTGAAGTGAAAGACATGATAAGAAAAAAGAGAGTTTCCGTCAACGGTAAGACCGTCTTAAAGCCCGATGAAAAATTCGAGCCTGAAACGGCGGAAATAGCCGTTGACGGCAAAGTAATTTCTTTCAAGAAATATGTCTATATCATGATGAATAAACCGTCGGGAGTGCTTTCGGCAAGCAATGACAGATATGCCGAAACGGTCATTGATCTCCTGCCGAAAGAAATGCAGAGGCGTGGACTGTTCCCTGCAGGACGGCTCGATAAAGATACAGAGGGATTTATTTTAATTACTGATGACGGAGAATTGGCTCATAAAATGCTTTCCCCGAAAAGCCATGTTTATAAGCTGTATCAGGCGGTTGTCGATAAAGTTCTGACAGAGGAAGATGTAACGGCTTTCCAAAACGGGATAGGGGAATTTCTGCCTGCGGAAATGAAAATACTTGACGAACATACCGCCCTTGTCGAGATATGTGAGGGCAAATTCCATCAGGTCAAGAAAATGTTCAATGCCGTGGGAGCGAATGTCACTTATCTGAAAAGACTCCGCATAGGCGGTCTGATGCTTGATGAAACGCTTGCCAAAGGCGATTTCAGAGAGCTTTCGGAAAACGAAATTTCTGTGCTTTTATGTACTAATCACGGCATTTGAATGCTATTTTGATATACAAAATACACAATTTCAACTGTTATTTTTTGGCTTATGTGAATTATACCTAAACTATTCCTTCAGATTTTAGTAAAAAAAAGTATTTTATTTTTGGAAAAAATCTGTTATAGTTATATTGTTGAATATTGACTTCAAAACTACGCTTTTTATATAGCGAACCAATCGGGAGGTATTAACTAAATGGCTAGTGTATCATTGAAAAATGTTTACAAAATCTATGACGGCAATGTTGTAGCTGTAAACGACTTTAATCTTGAAATCGAGGACAAGGAATTCATTATCTTCGTTGGACCGTCAGGCTGCGGTAA
This sequence comes from uncultured Clostridia bacterium, assembly GCA_946187095.1. Classification (GTDB taxonomy): domain Bacteria; phylum Bacillota; class Clostridia; order Oscillospirales; family Acutalibacteraceae; genus UBA1213. The sequence continues at coordinate 5,178 of CAMHPW010000019.1, forward strand.
ATCCACTACTCTGCGTATGATAGCAGGTCTTGAGGACATCTCAAAGGGCGAGCTTCACATTGGTGACGTTCTTGCCAACGACATCTCTCCGAAAGACAGAGATATCGCCATGGTTTTCCAGAACTACGCTCTTTATCCGCATATGACCGTTTTCGACAACATGGCATTCGGTCTGAAACTCCGTAAGACTCCCCCTGAGGAAATAAGAAGACGTGTTGAAGAAGCTGCACGTTCACTTGATATAGCTCATCTGTTGGAACGTAAGCCGAAGGCTCTCTCCGGCGGTCAGAGACAGCGTGTGGCACTTGGTCGTGCTATCGTCCGTGATCCTAAGGTCTTCCTTCTTGACGAGCCGCTTTCCAACCTCGATGCGAAACTCAGAACTGCCATGAGAACGGAAATTTCCAAGCTCCACAAGAGACTTGGTACTACATTTATCTACGTTACCCATGACCAGACAGAGGCTATGACCATGGCTGACCGTATCGTTGTTATGAAAGACGGTTTCATTCAGCAGGTAGATACTCCTCAGAATCTTTATGAAAGACCTTGTAACCAGTTCGTTGCAGGATTCATGGGTACTCCTCAGATGAACTTTATCGATGCTACGATCGTCCGTTCCGGCGATGATTACGGCATTCATTTCGGTAATTATACCATTCCTCTCCCCGAATCAAAGAACAAGAAGAATATTCTTTCACACTTTGTCGGCAAGGAAGTTGTTCTCGGTATCCGTCCCGAAGATGTTCATGACGAACCTGAATTCCTTGAGAGATCCGAAGAAAGCGTTATCGAAGCTCAGGTTGAAATCACTGAATTGATGGGTAATGAAATCTATATCTATCTCAATATCGAAGGCACTTCTGCAATTGCCCGTGTTGATCCGTCATCTACGGCAGAAGCAGGCGAAACAATCGAAATCGCATTCGACGTTGAAAAGATTCATATTTTCGATAAAGAAACAGAAAGAACAATTACTAACTGATTTTCCCTTTCAGTAAACGAAAAGTCTGCACATACACTGTGCAGACTTTTTGCTGTTTATTTAATTTCCGGCTCTTGAAAGCGGATTGATCTTTGCCTTTCTGTTGTTCATGTATGCAATTGCGGCACCGCTGCCCCTGATTGCACACAATTCGGGTTCGTCTGCAACACGGACTTTCAGTTCAACGGCCTCTCCGATAAATTTATCAATGCCCCTCAGACATGCCGCACCGCCTGTCAGGATAATTCCGTCCGTATGGATATCTCCGATCAGTTCGGGCGGTGTATGTTCCAGCATATCCTTTATCTTTGCAGCGATTAAACCTGCCGTTTTCTGCAGAGGCTCGACCAATTCCTCCGCATCGATGTCAACTTTGATCGGCATACCCGTTATCATGCACTTGCCTTTGATCGTATAAGTGCCTGAAACCGTCCCCGGAATGACACTTCCTGCATTGATCTTCGCATTTTCGGCTGTATGCTTTCCGATATGCATATTATAAGTATGCCTGATATATTTGATAATTTCCTCGTCCATGGCATTTCCGGCACTTCTGACTGTACCTGTGAGAGCCGTTCCGCCAAGGGATATGACAGCCATATCCGCCATGCCGCCGCCGATATTCACGACAAATGCACCATGCGGACTGCTGATGTCGATCCCTGCACCCATTGCCGCCGCTACAGGCTGTTTGATCATGCCGATACGGTTCGCCCCGAAGGTCTGAAGCAGATTCAGCAGTGCACTTTTTTCGACTGACGTTATCTCGGACGGTACGCATAAAACCGTTTTGGGCATCACGATCGATGAACGGATGACTTTTTTAATGAATTTTCCGACCATGGAGCAGGCAATGCCGTAATCGGCTATGACACCCTCTCTGATCGGACAAATGACGGAATATCTTCCCGATACCCTGCCAAGCATTTCATAGGCTTTTGTACCGACTTCTTTGATTTCTTCTTCGGCATTGTCAAAAACTGCCGCAGACGGTTCATTGACGGCTATCCCTTTTCCGACGGTAAATATTCTTGTATTCGATGTTCCTATCTCTATCGCAAAATCCGACTGCATATCTGTTTCTATCCCCTCTTTTCTTCATTCAAAAGACTGCTCAGAGCCGAAAAACGCTTTGTTTTATTGGAATTCATGACCATTTTTTCCATGACATACACTTCTCCTACGAGAATCAGTGTTTTTTTCGCCCTCGTCACAGCCGTATAAAGCAGATTCCTGTAGCACAGCATTTCGGGAACGGCATACAGCGGCATGATCACCGCATTGAATTCATTTCCCTGACTTTTATGCACCGTCACGGCATATGCCAGTTCCAGATTACCGAGCATTTCCAATTCATATTCCACGAGTCTGTCATCAAATCTGACGGTCACGATCCCTGCCGCTGTATCGATATCAGAGATGATACCGATATCACCGTTAAATACGCCTGTGCCGCTCGTACCGTCAGCCTTTTTCCAGACAAGATGATAATTATTCTTGACCTGCATGACTTTATCGCCTGTACGGTATATGATATTTTCAAAAACAGTTTCTTTTGTAAGAGCCGTTTTCGGATTCAGAGCCGCCTGCAGTTTTTCATTCATGCTCAAAACGCCCAGTTCGCCTTTTCTGGACGGACACAATACCTGTATATCATCAAGCGGTGAATACCTGTAGGCTTTGGGCAGTCTGGAAGAACACAGTTCCACTATTTTCCGACTAATTATATTCGCATCACTGTAATGCATGAAGAAAAAATCATTGTCCGTGCGTGTGATTTCGGGCATTTCACCATTCACAATCTTATGAGCGTTTGTAACGATAAGGCTTTTCATGGACTGCCTGAAAATCTCCGTGAGCTGCACACAGGGGATTTTTCCCGATTTTATCAGCTCTCCGAGAACATTTCCCGCACTCACCGACGGCAGCTGGTCATTGTCGCCTACCATGATGAGTCTGCAGTCCAGCGGCAGTGCCCTCAATACCGATTCAAACAGGACACTGTCCACCATGGAAAGCTCATCTATGACAAGCACATCACATTCGAGCATATTTCTTTCATTTCTCTTGAATGCCGGCATATCATTCTTATCCCATTCAACTTCAAGCAGACGGTGTATCGTTTTGGCAGTTTTTCCTGTCAGTTCAGACATTCTCTGAGCCGCCCTGCCTGTCGGTGCGGCAAGCATGACTTTCAGACCGCATTGTCTGCACAATTCTATGATGGCATTCAAAGTTGTTGTCTTGCCTGTACCCGGTCCTCCCGTCAGTATCAGCATTTTCCCCGACAATGCCTGTAAGATAGCCTTTCTCTGCAAATCGGCATATCGGATATGCTGCTTTTTCTCAAATACATTCAATGCCGTTTCGACTCCTTTGATACTTTCGGGCGGACATTCCAGCATGACATTCAACTTTTGTGCGGAATAACTTTCACTCTGATACATTGACGGTAAAAATAAAAATTCCCTCTCCCCGACTTCATGCCGAATGATACTTCCGTTTTTTATCATTTTTTCAGCGGCATTTTTGACAGTTTCATTATCAAGCTGCAAAAATTTCACTGCCGCTTCCGTCACGGAGCTTTTCGGCATACAGGTATGACCATACAACTGCATATTCTGAGATAAAATATACATAATCCCTGCATTGACTCTGTATTCATCATCGGCACTTCTGCCGAGCTTTGCGGCTATGCCGTCGGCACGCCTGAATTCTATCCCGATCTCATCGGAACACAATATATAAGGATTTTCCTTTATCCTGTCAAAAGCGTCGGAGCCGTAATTTTTCCATATCTTCACGGCCTCCTGTACGGATATATGATATCCGCCCAATTCCGTCATCAATTCCCTCATGCCGAGCGTATTGCGGATATCTTCCGACATAGCCTCAGCCTTTTCTTTGGATATGCCTTTGATCACACAGAGCCTTTCAGGTTCATTTTTGATCACATCAAACGAATCTTCACCGAACCTGGCAACGATCTTTTTCGCCATTGCACGACCAATGCCCTTCACTGCCCCTGATGAAAGATATCTCAGTATGCCCTCTTTATTCGACGGCAAAGACTGTTCATAGCAGTCAAAGGCAAACTGCTTTCCGTAGCTTGCATGGACTTTCCAGTTGCCGATCAGTTTCAGCTCATCGCCTGTGTTCACACTTGTCATAATGCCGACAGCCGTTGCAGATGCCCCATTGTTCGTCACTGAAATGACACTGTAGCCGTTTTCTTCGTTTCTGTAAATAACACTCTGCACTGTTCCGCAAAGCATCAATAATTCACTGTTTTCCATATAACAACCTTTTCCAAACGATAAATGAGCAAATCCTGCAATTTGCTCATTTTGTGATCATATCTCTTTTCCGTTCTCGATATCAGCAAGAAGATTCACTCTGCGTTCATGCCTGCCGCCCTCGAATTCCGTGGAAATGAATATATCGGTCATTTTATTCGCCAATTCGGGTGAAACGACATTCTGTCCCATGCAGATGACATTCGCATTGTTGTGTCTGCGAGTCATTTCTGCCAGCATTTCATTCGTACACACGGCTGCACGGATTCCTTTTACTTTGTTTGCCGCCATGGATACGCCAAGACCTGTCGTACAGCAGATAATGCCAAAGTCATATTCTTTTTTTGCCACAGCATTTGCCGCATAGAATGCATATCTCGGATAATCCACCGATTCCTTGGAATAACAGCCGAAATCGTGATATTCAATATTCTTTTCGTCAAGATGTTTTTTGATGCTTTCCTTCAGTTCAAAAGCACCGTGATCTGCCGCAAGAGCAATTTTCATTTCCAATATCCCCTTTCGATTTTTCAAAACAACTTTGCAACGAGTCAATTATAACACAATTCTTGGTGTAAATCAATAAAAACAGATATTTTGTTTTGCTAAAAATTTATGATAGACAATTGTCATTCATAGTGTTATAATATTGATATATTTCATGCAGAATATGGGAGTGTGTGTATGTTCAGAAAGAGTATTGACGAATTCATGTATTATCTGCCCTTTCTCGGAGAGGTTGTCAGAAAGGATTTCAAAAAGAAATATCACAAAAGTGTATTGGGCGTGGCATGGTCCATGTTAAGTCCACTGTTAATGATGTTAGTCATCACTGTCATATTTTCGACGATATTCAGGCGTTCCATCCCGCATTATCCGTCCTACTGGCTGGGCGGCAATCTTCTGTTCTCATTCGTCATGGACGGTTCGCAGAGTGCCATGAACAGTATCATCAACAATTCCTCGCTCATCAGAAAAATGAAAATACCCAATTATTTTTTCTGTATCTCATCCGTCACACAGTATCTTATCACCATGCTTTTATCACTGATACCCTATTTTGCCGTATCTTTTATCATAGGCGTACAGCCAAGCCCCTATATGCTTTTAATTTTCTTCCCGATCATACTTGCCTATATATTCACGATCGGCTTCGGTATGTTCCTTTGTGCATACGGAACTTTTCTGCGTGATTTCAACTATCTTTTCACCGTTGCAAGAAGGGCATGGCTCTATATCACCCCGATCTTCTACCCTATCGATATCATCCCCGAAAATTACCGTTTCATGTTTGAGCTGAATCCGCTGTATGTCTATATCACGATATTCCGTGATTTCGCCATGAATAACACCATGCCGTCCGAAAGGCTTCTCATCGTGGCAACTTTCTACAGCATACTCACTCTTATCCTCGGCATGACGACATTCAAAGAAAAGGAAGACCGTTTCTTCCTTTATATATGAGGTGCTTTATGATCAATATTTCAGAACAGGCGGTTGAGACCGTCAACCCCATTATCAATGAAAGCCTGAGAACCAACGATTTTTATGATGACGATGAAGATGTATGCGTCAATGTGCGGAATGTTTCCGTGATGTTTAATCTCAGCAAAAACCGTGAAGAAGGCATTAAAGAATATTTCATCAACATGGTCAAGGGAAAAGTCGGCTATAAAGAATTCTGGGCATTGCGAAATGTCAGCCTGAAAGTTCACAGGGGGGATGCCGTTGCACTCATCGGCAGGAACGGTTCAGGCAAATCCACTCTCCTCAAAACCATTGCAGGCATTATCAAGCCGACTCGTGGCAGCGTGGAAGTCAACGGCACGATTGCCCCACTCATTGAAATGAGCGGCGGTTTTGACAGGGCTTTATCCGCAAGGGAAAATATCTTCCTTGCAGGTGCCATGCACGGGCATACACGCAAATATATGAAAAAACGCTTTGACGAGATCATAGAATTTGCCGAACTTGAAAAATTCGTTGACGTTCCCATCAAAAACTATTCCTCAGGCATGATATCAAGACTGGGCTTTGCCGTTGCAACGTGCGTGAATGCCGATATTATCATAGCAGATGAAGTCTTATCCGTAGGCGATGCACAATTCCGCCTGAAATGCGAAAACCGCATACAGCAAATGCTCAAAGGCGGAACGACCATATTATATGTATCCCACAGTCCCGCACAGGTCAAGAAAATGTGCCGTACAGCCGTATGGCTTGAAAAGGGCGTTGTCGTTGACATGGGAAATGTCAATGACATCACAGACAGATATATGCAGACGATCAAATGAAAAAACTACTCATATGTGCTTCAAGAATATCTCATATACTGAATTTTCACATTCCGTATATCGAATATTTCAAAAACAGGGGCTTTCAGGTCGATATCGCCGTACAGGGAATGACGGATAATCCGCTGATAGACAACTGCTATGATATCAAATTCACGAAAAATCCGTTTTCACCCGACAATATCCGTACCGTGAGATTCCTGAAAAAACTCATTTCCGAAAATGATTATGATATCATCTATTCCAATTCCACTCTGGCAGGTGCTGCCGCAAGGCTTGCCGTCATGCAGTCAAAGAAAAAGCCGTATTTTATACATATCTCCCACGGCTATATGTTCGGCGAAAAAAGCAGTCTGAAATCAAAAAACTAAAAACCGCTACGATGAACTTACCGACCGGATGATGGATGATTATC